>NZ_JADYXJ010000016.1:0-92117 GCF_015864365.1 Pseudoalteromonas sp. SWXJ133 | reverse complement strand
TTTATTGCTGCAGAATACGTTGCGCGTTTTAATTTCGTCATTTTTTCACCCAAATTTGTATGCTTATTAGCATAACATTTCTTTCTTAATGGGTGGCCAAAATCACTGTACCACTACACTTTGAATACCAGCGATCTAATAATAAATTGCGCTATCCCCACTTATTTTTACTTCAGCGACATCACCAAACGCGCCGCCCTAAAAACAAATTAACTAAGAGTCAAATAACAATACCTTAGTAAACGCTAGTTCATATTACGTCACGTAATATCCATGCAGAACTTTAAGTTAAACATACGTTCGTGCAGCGTTCCCATTTTTATTAGACTCAATTTATTGGACATTCTTTTTATGAAATTAAAGTTATTTATCGCAATTATTTTTAGCACTTCGATGTCGTCTTACGCGACAGATGCATTAGATAAAACGGAGTTTTCATTCGAAGACTTAAAATCACTTGCAAAAGCCTCGGCCGAAAAACCCTATACGCCAACTAAGGTGCCAGCGCCGGAGTTAATCGATAAAATTACGTATGACGAACACTGGAAAATACGCTTTAAAGAAGATGAAACCTTATACCCAAGTGGAAAAAACGCACCTGTACAATTATTTTACCCTGGGCGATATTTTCCTGAGCCAGTAAGTATTTACATCAGAGACGATGAAAATCAGGTGCAAAACGTACCTTTTAGTAATGATGTTTTTGATATGCCTGATGACAGCCCAGCTCACGATCTCCCAGAAGGGTTTGGATTTGCAGGCTTTAGAATAATGCGCCCAGATATGAAACCAGATTGGATATCTTTTTTAGGCGCGTCTTATTTTCGTACCGACGGCCCAGAGGGGCAATATGGACTCTCGGCTCGAGGTATCGCGATTAATACGGGCATGAATCAGCCAGAAGAATTTCCGCGCTTTTCTGCTTTTTGGATTGGCCCCGCAGAGAAAAAAGGTGAAAGTGTGTCTGTTTGGGCATTGCTTGAAGGGCCTTCTATCACTGGTGCTTATCGATTTGGTTTAAGCAAAGATAACAAAGAAGCCAAAGGCCATATTACCTCTGTAACGGCTAATTTGTATATGCGCGCCGATGTTGAACGCTTAGGCGTAGCACCATTAACCAGTATGTATTGGTATTCACAAAAAGATAAAACAGAAGCTAAAGATTGGCGCCCAGAAATTCACGACAGCGATGGCCTGGCGATTCATACAGGTTCAGAGCAATACATTTGGCGACCGTTAAATAACCCTCAGTCGGTATCGACCAATAGCTTTATTGATGAGAACCCTAAAGGCTTTGGCTTAATTCAAAGGGATCGTGATTTTGATAACTACCAAGACGATGGCGTATTTTACAATAAGCGTTCATCAGCGTGGATAAAACCTAAAGGGAAATGGGGTAAAGGGGCTGTTCAGTTAATCGAGATCCCTACAAAAGATGAAACGTTCGACAATATTGTTGCCTATTGGGTGCCTGAAAAAGAGGCGCGCAAAGGTGATGAGTTTACCTTTTCTTATGATATTGAATGGCGTCCACTCGATCCAAAATCAAAAACGCTTGCAAGCGTTGTAAATACTCGCCAAGGCTTAGGCGGGATTCCCGGCCAGCCAATTCCTAAAGGTGTTAACAAAATGGTGATTGATTTTGAAGGCCCAGTATTTAAAGGCTTAGATAACAAAAGTGGTATAAAGCCAATTGTTGAAGCCAGCAACGGTGAAATACTAGAACCTATTGGGGTTTATCCGGTTGTAGGTACAAACCAATGGCGATTAGCGTTTGACTACAAACAATCTAACAATAACCCGGTGCACATTCGTGCGTATTTAGTCGATAAAAATGATGAAGCTATAACTGAAACATGGGTAAGTGATGCAAAGGTAACTATTAAATAAGACCTTAAATAAGCATTAAAGTAAAACGGGTGGCTATATTTTGCTGTGCGGTATATAGCCACTAAATGCGCTTTGCATTTGACGTAGTGGGCAAAGCCTAACGAAAGTGTTTTTTATTAACATCGCTTATTATTGGAGGCTGTTTTTAGTATATTTTCTTTAGCGCAAAACTTGCTAATTAACAGCTGTATAGCTCCAGGCTATTTCAGCTTATTAGCTTGAGGCAAACTTAAATTAATGTTTATTTTTCAGCTAAGTGAATACAAAAAATAAAAACCTTTACTTTCTTACTCGGCTACAGTGTGTTTATTTATCTTGATAAAACCTATTTTATAGATAAAATACCTCACTTATTTAAGTAATACAGCTCTTTTATTGCTCATGTTGTAGTTTTGGGCGATATTAGTAAATATAGATATAGGTATAAAACGAGTAATTTTAATGCTTGTTGTGTGCTATAAATTTATAAAAATTCCACGCTAGGATAAAATTTTTTTGATAATATTGGATGATGATTTAATTGTAGGTAAAGGGTCTCACAGAGTTTGCTACAGGCACCCAGATATAGATAAATTATGTATTAAAGTAAGTCATGAGGGGTTCTTGCAAGAGCAAGATTATGAGCTTTTATATTATCAACGACTTAATAACCGAAAAATCAAGTGGGATTTATTAACGCGCTATCATGATGTGGTAGAGACTAATATTGGTACAGGGTACATTTTTGATTTAGTGGTCGACTCTAATAACCAGCCATCAAAAACGCTTGAGTATTACTTAAATCAGCCAAATACTGAGGCGTTAGTTGAGCCGTTATTAAAATTAAAAGTTTATTTAATACAAAACTTAGTTATTACCAAAGAAATAAAGCCCAGAAACATTGCCTGTATTAATAATAACGGCATTATTGAAAGGTGTGTGATTGTTGATGATATTGGCAATACAGAGTTTTTTCCTATTAGTAATTACGTTAGCTCGTTGGCTAAGAGTAAAATAGATAGAAAATGGCGCCGGTTTGAGTCAAGTTTAAATAATTCAGGCTTGAGTCTTAAATAGCTCTTTATATACCGCTCTTAGCAAATCTATTTAAAACGCATGGTTTAGGCTAAGTGTTATAATTTTTGTCATGCGCTGCCCCCATTCAAATTGTACCCATTGCATTAAATTAGTATTACGTATCTAACCCTTTCACATAAAGCATAAGCGCGCTGTACATTACACTGAGTGCTTTTGTTACATCGCTGTCTATAACCGCCTCTGCTGGGTGATGGCTTATACCGCCTGGGCTGCGTATAAATAACATGCCTACGGGGCAAATTGGAGCGATTGCCATTGCATCGTGCCCAGCGCCTGAGGCAAGTGAAGGCGATGCTTGGTTGTTGAGTTTGCATGCATTGGTGAATAAATGTTGAATAGTGGTGTCGCACGCAACGGCATCGGCGGCATGCGTCCATTGCCAATCAAGCGTTAAATTGCGTTTGTTTGCTATAGATTGTGCGCTGCTTTGTATGGCGCTTAGTAAGTTAGCGAGATCGGTGTCGCTTTGTGCGCGTGCGTCTAGGCTTATGGTTGTTTTGCCTGCAATCACGTTTGTAGCCCCAGGGCGAGATTGTATTTGCCCTACGGTGGCAACTTCGCCATTTTTAGCATTGTTTGCTAGTTTTTCAATTTCGGTTACTAATTCGGCGCAGCCTGCTAACGAATCCTGACGTAAATTCATAGGCGTTGTACCCGCATGACCGCTTTGCCCTGTTAGGGTAAGCATAGCGCGTTTAGCACCTGCGATTGCAGTTACTACGCCTAACGCCTGATTAACCGATTCGAGTACAGGGCCTTGTTCAATATGAGTTTCCCAGTAAGCTAGTAATTCGTTTTTGTTTAGTGCGGCCTTTGCGTAGTCGTTAGGGTTTAAGCCAAAGTCGAGCATGGCTTGGCGCATAGTTATGCCGTTTGTGTCTTCAATGTTTAGCCACTGTGGGTCAAATTCGTTAGCGAGGGCTTTTGAGCCAATTAAAGTTGTGGCAAAGCGGGTGCCTTCTTCATCGCAAAAGCCCACTACATCTAAATGAAAGGGCAGGTCGAGCTTTAACTTATTTGCAAGCGCTGCAATTTCTATCCCCAGTAGTACACCTAAAATACCATCAAACGCACCTGCGTTTGGTACGGTGTCGAGGTGCGATCCTATAATTAAACGTTTAGCATGTGGGTTTGATGATTTTAGTCGTCCCCAAAGGTTGCCCACTTCGTCTTGCCACGATTGCATGCCAGCCTCAACCATCCACGATGCAGTAACGGTGTTACACTCTTTGTGCTCTTTTGATAAGTACACACGGTGAATGCCACCTTGCATTTGCGATAGTGTGCTGAGGGTTTTACAGCGAGATAAAGCGCGTGTTGCGTATTCATCAGCAAGTTCTTTGTTTAACAAAGGCTTTAAAAGGGGGCTTACAATCGTCATGCTAAATCCTTTTTTTATTTATAGTGAGTGAGGGCGGCAATGGCGGCTTCGCCTTTAGGACCTTTGTAACCGTTGGTATGCAAACAAGCGTCTAGGCTTGCAAGTGTTTGTAGTACGGTATCTTTTCGGGCGTTGTAGCCCATAGTGCCAATACGCCAAATTTTGCCATGAAGTGGTCCAAACGAGGTGCCAATTTCTATTCCAAAATCGGTTAGCATTTGCCCGCGTACGTGATCGGCATTAATGCCCTCGGGTATATAAACACCCAGTACGTTGTTCATTTTATGCGTTAAATCGCCAAATACGTTTAAGCCCAGTGCTTGAATGCCGGTTAGCATGGCATCGCCATGTAATTTGTGGCGCGCTACGCAGTTATCTACGCCTTCTTCAATTACTATGCGGGCGCATTCTGAGGCGCAGTAAAGCATGCTGGTGGCTTCGGTATGATGATTTAGGCGCTCCTCTCCCCAGTAATTCATGATCATACCTAAATCAAAATAGTTAGAGCGCACAAAGGGCTCTGTGCCGTCGATATGATCGGCTGTGCGAATGCCTGCTTCTACCTTTTTACGTTTTTGGATCCACTCGGCGCATTTGTCGCTTAGTGTTAATGGCGCAGACCCAGAAGGACCGCCTAAACACTTTTGTAGACCGACAGAAAGTGCATCGAGCTTCCATTCGTCGGCAGGAAGTTCGTTACCCACAATAGATGCGGTGGCATCGCAATAAAATAGTACATCGTGCTTTTGGCAAATATCGCCAATATGCTCAAGAGGTTGGTTCATGGTGGTGGATGTATCGCCTTGTACCATGGCAAGCACATGGGGTTTTACATCAACAATGGCTTTTTCGATTTGTTCTGGCGTAAACACTTCGCCCCACTGTACTTCTATTGTGTGCACCTTTGCGCCAACGCGTTCTGCTATTTCAGCAAGTAGGTGGCCAAAGCGCCCCATAATTGGCACCAATACTTTATCGCCTGGGCGTAAAATTGAGCATAATACGGCTTCAATCCCTGCGCGCGATGTGCCATCTATTAGCATGGTCCATTCGTTTTTGGTTTTAAAAATTTCGCGGTAACGCGCCATGGTTTCGTTCATAAAACCGGTCATTACTGGGTCGTATTGGCCTATAAGCTGCGCCGACATAGCACGTAAAACACGAGGATCTGCATTAATAGGGCCAGGGCCCATTAATAAACGCTGTGGTGGGTTTAAGGTTTGAACTTGCGTGTTATTAAACATATTTTAGGCTCCCAGAGTCTGAATGAGCATGCGAATGCCGGTTATCATTAAGACAACGGCAAAAGCGCGTTTTAGTTGTTTTTGATCCAGCTTGCTACCAATTTTTACGCCAATAGGTGCAAATAAAATAGTCAGCGGAATAATAAGAAAAAAGGCAGGGAGGTTAACCAACCCCCACGTACCTAGGGGAGCATCGGTTGGCGTTGTGCCAATACTTAATAAGGTAATAACACCTGGTAGCGCAATCAATAAACCAAAAACGGCCGCAGTACCTACTGCAACATGGGCGCGTACATTAAATGCGTTTAGCATAGGTACGCCAATAGTACCGCCACCTATGCCAATCATTACCGACAAACCACCTACAATACTTGCCATAACGCCTTGACCAAATTTACCTGGTAGTTGTTTTACAAGCGCAGGTGCGCCGGCTCTAAATAACATGTTTAAACTGACTAAAATAGCAATGCAGGCAAACATGAGCACTAATGCGTTACCGCGAACGGTATGAGCAATAATACTACCGACTACCGCCATAACTAATATAAACGGTGCCCAGTATTTTATTAGCGCAAGGTCAATATTTCCTTTGCTATGATGCGATCGAATAGATGAAAGCGAAGTAGGTACTATGGTTGCAAGTGATGTAGCGGTGGCTATCATCATTGCTGACTCTGGGCTTACGCCAAAACCTTGCAGTAAAAAATACAGCACAGGTACGATAACAATACCGCCGCCTACACCAAAAAGTCCTGCTAAAATTCCGGCAAAAATACCGGTTGCTATTAAGGCCGCTACTATTGGCCATTGGTTTATTATTTCTGACATTGTGTTCCTGCTGTGGTTACTGTTGCACGTCCATCTGAACGAGGATCTGTTGCAGCTTCAAGGCTTGTAGGTGTATCTAAAATAGCCCCAGCGTGCCCCATCATTTCGTTATTATTATCAACGCTTACCCAATCGTGGTCACGTTGATTTAATTCATGTTCTATATGAAAAACTAACCCTTTTTCAATTTTTAAATTTGTACTTGTATCGCCCCATGTGCGTCCAAGTAACCAACGAGGGTCGCTAATCGCTTGTTTTATTGATTTATTTCGCCATGCGTAGCCTGCAAAAACAGCGGCTTGGGTTTGTGGTTGCCCTTCACCGCCCATTGTTCCGTAAGCAAGTCGACGACCATCGCTAAACTTTGCCATTGCTGGATTAAGTGTATGAGCCGGCTTTTTATTTGGCGCAAGGGCGTTAATATTGTTACTCGCATCAATATCTTCATTGTTTAAACTAAAGCTTAAACCTCGGTTATTCCACACAAAGCCGCCTTCGCTCATTAGTATTCCGCTGCCAAATTCCCAGTAAATACTTTGAATAAAGCTGACTAATTGCCCGTTTTTATCTTTTGCTGCCATCCACACGGTATCGCCAGGCTCTGCGTTAAATGGCCATTGTTTGGCTTTACTCATATCAATATTGTTAGCAAGTTGGCTTAAGCGATCATCAGTTAGTGCTTTTTTATAATCATTCCCTAATACTTCAGGATCAGCCCAAAGGGTAGGGCGATGGGTAAAGCTTTGTTTAGTTGCCTCAACAATTAAATGTGTCCAGTCGGCATCGGTTTTAGCTAAATGCTTTACCTTATTTACGGCACCAATTATTTGTAGTGAATGCACGCCTTGTGTTGGCGCGGGTAAGTTGTAGCAATCAATACCACTGAGGTTTGCATTTAGCGCAGTAACTACCCCGGCTTTAGTATTTGCAATGTCATCTGCGGTGATTGAGCTGCCTGCTTTTGCTAAGTCGGCGGCAAATGAGTTGGCAAGTGCGCCTTCATAAAATGCGTTTAAACCATGTTTTGCTAAGTATTCAAACGTTGCTGCAAGTTTAGGGTTTTTAAAATGTTGACCTGCTTGCAAGGGGTTACCATTGGGTATGTAGAGGTTTTTAAACGCGTCATTAGTATTGTTAACAGCGGCTAGCTTTTCGCAGCCTGCTTGCAAGCTTTTTGTTACGGTAAAACCCTCGCGCGCAAGCTCAATAGCGGGTGCTAAAATTTTTGACAGTGGTAGTGCTGCGTGCTCATCTAGTTCAAGCGCTTTTTGCCAGCCGCGTATTGTGCCCGCTTGAGTAAGTGCACTTAATCCGCCGCGCTCTGGTATTTGCGTGAGCGTGTTATACGCCGTTGTATTAGTTGCTGCGCGGCCGCAGGCGTCAATAGCGGTGGGCGTTTTTTGGTTTGGGTTATCGATAAGCCAAAAGCTATCGCCACCAATTGAGTTCATATGTGGATATACAACGCTAATCGCAGCGGCAGCCGCTACCATAGCCTCGGTAGCTGTACCGCCTTGTTTTAGTATATTTATACCCGCCTCTGTTGCCGAAAAATGAGACGCGGTAAATGCAATATTGTGTGTGGTCATGTCGGTGTGTCCTGTTTAAAGTGTGCAGCTAGGTGCTTAACGCAAGCAAGTAAGCTTTTATCGTTACCGTGGCTCATCATTAATGAAAAACCATACGGATGATCATTTGCTAAATCAGCCAGCGGTAAATGCACTTGCGCTGAGCCACTAAGGCCCGCAATTGCCGAAAGCGTAATAATTTGCATGCGTAAGGCGCTTGTGTCGGCGCCTAATTTAGGTGCGGTTGTGGGTGTGGTGGGTAAAAATAAGCAGCTGTGTTTGTTTAGGTTTTTAGCGACTATTGTTTGCCACTCGTGCTGTATTTTTAACGCCTCTTGTTCTTCTTGCTCGGTTAAAGCCAGTGCCATTTTAAAACGAGCCGCAATTGCTGGCGCAAAATGAGAAAGCTGATCTGGGAGTTCAAGCCAGTCTCGGTGCGTTTTAGCAATCGCACGACCTTGTAATATTCTAAAGGTATCGGCAAGCTCACTTAGCAGGTTGCTTTTGGGGAGCTTAAAATCGATATGATGATTAAAATAAGGTTTGGTTTTCTCTAAAAGCTTACCCAGTGGTGCTTGTAAAGAGGGGTCAACGAGTTCAAATAACGGCTCACAAATAACTAAGGTATCAACGTTATTAATAGCCTGATTTGGTAACAGCACATTACCTACATCGCTTAATAGCTCGGCGCTTTGGGTAAGCCAACCTATGGTATCAAAAGGGGGAGCCAACGGTATTAGGTCGTCTTTTTCAATCACGTTATGGCTTGGCCTTATGCCATATAAACCACAATAGCTGGCGGGTATCCTAATTGAGCCGCCAGTGTCGGTGCCTAAGCCAATATCAGCTAAGTTAGCAGCAACTGCAGCAGCAGACCCCATACTCGAACCACCGCAAGCATGCCCTTTTAATTTAGGGTTTTGAGCAGCGCCATAGTGAATGTTATTTCCCTCTAGGCTGTACGCCAGCTCATCGGTATGGGTAAAGCTTGTAAAATTACAGCCTTCACTCATTAATTTGTTTATGGCGCTGGATGTTTGCTGTGCCGGTTTAGCTGTTTTAAGCCAGTGTGGGTTACCAGCGCTGTTACGCTCGCCTTTAATAGCAAATACATCTTTTACCACAAGGCGCTTATTAATAAGTGTGCCTTGGTAATGTGTTTGCCATGCTTTAGGACCATGGTCACAAAAAATACCGGGCGTATTATTATTTTTGGTACTCATATCACCACTCGTTATAAAAAATCTGACCAAGCAGTCCAGATTTAGGGTGATTAAAAAGACAGATTAATTTTTATTATTTTTCAGCCCACTGCGTAACATCTTGTTTTTATTTTACAGAGCCTGATCCGCTTTTTAATCGGTTAGCTTATTATATTGTTTAAAACCTAAGCAAGAGGAATGCCACAAATTAAAATCCTGTCCAATTGGTCAGGTTTTGGTGGGTTGTATGAGATTTATAAATGTGGGCTATAAAAATAGTGACACTAAAATGAGTTAAAACAAACCAACTTGGTGCGAAGGTGCACCAAGTTGGTCTTTATTTATATGATTTTGAGTGCTAAATAAGGGGCGTTTTACTGATGATTAAACCGTTAATATCGGCGTAAACCCAATCGTTAGGTTCTATGGTGGTGCTAAGCATGGTAATAGCTTGGTTTTTATCACCAAAGCCGCGCTTTAAGGTACTACGCGGTGTAGAGCCTAGCGCCATTACAGGTAAGTTCATCGTGGCGAGTATTTCTATATCTCGGCAACAGCCATTTATTATTACGCCTTCCCAGCCATTACTTAAGGCACGCTCAGCCATAATATCGCCTATAAACGCAAAGCGTTTGCTCGCAAACCCGTTTATAACTAATACTTTACCTTCACCATTTTCATGCAATATATCGGCGGCAAAAGAGTTGTCTTCTGGGCAGGTAACGGTAACTACTTTGCCATAAAACGTGGTTTTTTTACCAAAGTGGTAAAGGCCGCTGTCTGCTACTTGTACGTTATCGCGATGATCGTCAAATAAATCGGGTGTAGTAAAGGGTGTCATGGGTTAAGTCTCACTTTGCTCAGGTATTTTAAGACCAATACCTTTTAAAATTATGTGGGCAATTGATTGCGTAATCTGTGCCACATCGGTTTCGTCGTACTCTAATTTGTTCATTACGAGTAAAACCTCAGCCTGAAAGTCGGCGTAATATTGCGTGGTAGACCAAATAGTAAAGAGCAAATGGTAGGGATCAACCTTATCCATTTTATCTGCGTCCATCCATGCTTGAAGTACATCAACCTTTTGTTTAACCCAAGGGCGGGTATTGGTTCTAAAGTAGTTTTGTAAATAAGGTGCACCGCGCAGTATTTCACTGGCAAATAAGCGAGATTGCATTGGCTGATTTACGGCGAGTATTACTTTGCTTTTAATATAGTTATAAAGCACGGTAGCTGGATCGTCGTTAATTGTGACGTTATCGAGGCCCAAGTTCCAATTAGCTATTATGCGGTCGATCACAGACTCATACAGACCATCTTTACTTTTAAAGTAATACAAAATATTGGCTTTTGGCACCTGTGCTTCTTTAGCAACCATGCTCATACTTGCTCCGTCGTAACCTAATTGCGAAAACAATTGCTCGGCGGCATTTAGAATTAGTTTTTGGTTTTTCTCGCGTGTAACTTCTTTTTTATTTGGTTTTATTTGTGTGGTCATTATAGAGTTTGCGTGTTTAACGTATTGATTGATTGTAGCTTTACTGACCAAAAGGTCAATTACTAAAAAGGGTGAATGTTAAAAACAGGCGAGAGGTTTAAGCTATTAACTTTAATTGTTTAATTAAATAATTACTGTTAGTTTAGTTTCAAATTTACGAGTAGTACTTTTGGATTGGCAAATGGATTTTATAAGCAAAAATAAATATACACTGTATGGAGTCGCTGCAATATTACTGTGGAGTTGCTTAGTTGCATTGCTACGGGATATTTCTGAGTTGTTTAGCCCCATTGGTGGTGCTGCCGCCATGTATTCTGTCAGTGCGATATTTTTAATTTTGGTTATGGGAGTGCCCAAGTTTAGTGGTTTTTCGAAACGCTACTTGGTAGTAGGTACTTTATTATTTGTATCGTACGAAATTTGTTTGGCGCTTTCTATTGGTATGGCAAATAGCCGTCATCAGGCAATGGAAATGGCGGTTATTAATTATTTATGGCCCACGCTAACAATATTGCTCTCTATTATTATTGGGCGCAAAAAAGTAAGTTACTGGGTTTACCCAAGCATGATTATTGCTTTTTTAGGCGTTGCTTGGTGTATTACGGGCGATCAAGAAATGTCGGTCGATACGCTTGTTACTAACTTTGCTGATAATCCTGCTACTTATTTAATGGCATTAGCTGCAGCGTTTATATGGGCTATTTATTGCGTAGTTACGCAAAAGCTGAGTAATGGTAAAAATGCCATTACGTTATTTTTTACTGTTACGGCAATGAGTTTGTGGACGCAATATGGTTTTAGTAATGAAGCACCATTAACGTTTTCACTGGGCTCAAGCATGACGTTATTATTAGCTGGTGTAGTAGTGGGGAGCGGTTATGCACTGTGGAATCAAGCTATTATTGGCGGTAACTTAATGCTGTTGGGTACGCTTTCGTACTTTACACCGGTGTTTTCTACTATTATTTCGGCGTTGTATTTATCTATTACGCTGAGTGCTTCGTTTTGGCAAGGGGTTGTACTGGTAACAGTGGGCTCGCTAATTTGCTACTTTGTAACGCGAGAAAAGCCTAAACGCACAGTAAACTAATCTATTTTAGTTAACTCTTTTAAGGTGCTGATATTTAATAGTTTATATTTTAAATCTAAATTTATACCTTTAATGAGGCGTGCAATACGCCTCATTAAGTTTTTCTTTATAATTTTGCCGGTATAACTGCATAGCTTACTGATTTATTTCTAACTTTTTTTGCACAATAATAAAATATTAATGCAAATACTGCAGCGCTAATATCAACAAAACCGCTTTGATAATATTTTAAAAAATCATCAGCTAATAAAGCCTGTATAAGTGTTGAAACTCCCATTCCAGCAGATAAAAATGCAATACCCATTAGGCCCCAATAGCTAGCGTGGTGAGTTCCTTCAAAAAAGGTATAAGCAACAAAGGCAAAAAATACCAAATAGTAACTATAGAGATAACTGTAATTTGCGTTACCCATATATTGGTTAGTCCATTTAGCTTGTAATAAAGTGGCAACCACTGCAATCATTGACCCTAAGCAAACACCAATTGTTAAATTTGCCATAAATCGTGTACTTCGCTTGTTTGCATCTTGTTTAAAGCGCTTGTCTAGCCATAATAAGTTACCAGAGTAAAATAAGAATGCGCCAAGTAGTCCCATAACAAAATACCCCCAACGTCCCCATTCACCTCCATAAGTACCAAAGTGAAGCGAAAAGAAACTTCCTACTATGTTACTCCAAACACCATCATCTCCTTGCGGGTAGCTTGAGCTAAGTACTTCTAATGTATAGGGATGTAAAAATAAGTAGTCGGTATCAGGTCCGCGAACAACAGCGCTGCTATTACTCATTTTTAATGTTGCAGTCGGGTTTTTTGTGTTTAAACGACTAAATGAAATATGAATTGGCTCATAACCTGGAGCGTAGTTTTTTGCCGCTAGGAGTTGTTTATTTATGCTAGGTAAGTTTGCAATATGATAATTATGTGCTGCTGGGGCAGGTCGTTGAAAAAAGGATTTATCGCCATAAAATGCTGATAGACCATCATAAACCAGATCATGAAATGCAAACACAACCACAGTAAACGCTATAATTAAATGAAAAGGCAAACTGGCGATCCCAACTAAATTATGACTATCGAGCCAAAAGCGACTGGCACCTTTTTCTTTTCGAATCGCAAAAAAGGTTTTTACAAGCGTGGGTAGTAAAATAATTACGCCAGATACCAATGCTAAAAAGTACAGCGCAGATGCTATACCAAGTATATATACACCCGATTGGTCGTGCCCAATTTTGCCTGCAAACCCTGCGGTTCGATGCAAGTAATCTATTAAATCTGCAAGTTTATTCTCACTTTGTTGCTGTATCACAAGCTCATTTTGCTGGTTTAAATAGAGCGCCTGTAATTGGTTATCAAGTTTCATTCCGCGCCCTTTACCTTGGCTATACCAAGATAGTGGCGCTTGATCTGTTAATAAATCGAGAGAAAAACCATTACCCATTTGCTCAGGGTACTTAGCTATTGCTTGGTTAACCAATGTTTGGTAATTGTTAGCGTGTGATTTAGTCACTGGTGCGCTGGCGGGGTTTGTCCACTGTGCTAATTCGTGTTTAAACATGGTTAAACTACCAGCATAAAAGCCTATAAAAAGTACTAAACCTGCAATTATTCCTGTCCATGTATGCACACCTTGGTAGGTACGCAAAATATCGGCTCTTACTCTCATAGCCAATTCCTTAAAATTATAAATAAACTATATAGCGTTATATTTAAGCCCCCAAGCGTCAGCCAAGCATTTTTTGCCGAACTAAACAGGTACGTGAAGCTAAAAATAGTTAACCATAAAATGGGTATTATCCACATATTAAATTGCACTTTGTCGGGCGCATCTATGCCTCCCGCTCCATACCATGCAAAAAAAGCAACAAGAATAAACGCAAGTGCTAGCCCTAAAAAACAACCAGCCAAACTTTTGCCAAGCCAAGTTGGTTTTATTTTTTGCCTTTGTGCAGATGACATTATTTAACTTCCTTGTGTTTAATCAGGCTGACGAACGGAATTATTATTAAAGCGAGCATTATCATTAAAATGATAAAAAATACGGCTGCCGCATTAGAAAAAGCATATAAGGCTAATGGTATTGCAATAACAAAAAGGATAAATGCGAGCTTGCGCCAGCTTTTATTAATGGGTTTGCCTAGTAGTCGTTGGTGGCGGTTACTGAGATAAAATAGTGATATAGCAGTAAATAAAATAAGAGAAAGAGTAAGTTGCAACATGAATTAAAACACTTATTAATGATGTTGCCATTCTAAATGATAACTAAACTCAATTGCAACAAGCGTGTGTTTATGCTATTTTTTCGAAAAATAAGACAACTATCCATAAAAGGAAATAACTGTGGTAGCTTCATTTAAGCCTAATAAACTTTCACTACTGATTACAAGCTCTTTGCTATTGGCTCAAAGCAATGCATTTGCTGATGAAACAAGTCGCGAATCAATAGATACAATTATTGTAACAGGCGAAAAAATCGAAAGGTCACTCAAAGATACGATTACATCGGTTGCAGTGGTAGATAAGTCACTATTAGAAAATGGACAACTAGGTTCGGTTTCAGAAGCTTTGGCAGAAATGGCAAATGTAGTGGTACTTACTGGAGCCGTGCCAGATATGCGCGGTGTGTCGGGTAATGGTGGTGCAACAGGTTTCAACTCATTTAGCGGTGGCTCTAAAGCAAGAGTATCAACACTTGTTGATGGTGTAAGTCAGCCGTTTGTAGCTGATTTAACCGGTGATACTGGCTTGTGGGATATAGATCAAATAGCGGTATACCGTGGACCGCAGTCAACTAGCAATGGTCGCAATAGTATTGGTGGTGCCGTTTATATGACAACCAAAGCACCAACACAAGATTTTGAAGGTGCTGTACGCGTTGGGTATAGAAACCAAGATAGTTACCTTGATACAGCTGCGGTTGTTTCGGGGGCTTTAATTGATGATGTATTAGCATTTCGTTTGTCTACTCAATATGTAAATGGTGAAACCTTTAGCAATCCAACGATACATGAAACCAATCCAACAGATAAAAACTTAAATAAGCTTAATACCAGTAGTACGCGTGCAAAATTACTGTATACCCCAACAACAGATTTAGCTGTACAGCTAACTTACTCTACCTACAGTGAAGAGGGTAATACAGGTCGTAAGTATTTTGAAGGCGATGAGCCATTTGATTATGTGCCGTTATTTCAGCGCGATATGGATACCCAGTCAAACACGACTCAGGTAAATATTGACTATAAAATAAATGATAACTTTTCGTTCGATATATTACTCGCATATATGGATTATGATTGGGGCTTCGAAGCATATGAGGCACTTGCCAGTGCTGAGTCTGATATTTTTATGGATGAAAAAAATATCACAATTGATAGTAAATTAAACTTTGGCTTAAATAGTGATTTTTATTCGGGCTTTGTAGGTATTGCTTATTTTGACCGTAAACAAGACTTTAAAAGCGTTGGCGCAACCAATTATTTTGGTGACGATAGTAGTGACTCTAAAGCAATTTATGGCGAAACAAGCTTTGAGTTAACAAATGAGCTTACGTTAACAGCGGGGCTGCGAGTTGAGCGTGAAGAACAACTTCGTAATTTTGATATGGCTTTTAGTGGCAGTAGATTAGTTGAGCAATTAGATGATTCTAATACGATAAAACTACCTACGTTAGCTATTCAGTATAAAGTAACTAACGACACAACCTTATCGGCAAGTGCTCGTCGTGGTTATAACGCTGGTGGTGGTGCCTTAGACTTTGCTGCACAAGAATACTATTACTACGAGCAAGAATCAGTAAATACCTATGAAGTAGGCTCGCGTAGTGTACTAAATAATGGTGATTTAAATATTAGTGCTAATATTTTTTACAATAACTTTAATGGTTATCAAGCCTTAAGCTCAAGTCGAAAAATCACTAATATTGACGATGCACATAGCTATGGCTTAGAGCTTGAAGCATATAGCATGTTAGGTGAGCAATGGCAGTTACACGCAGGGCTAGGTTTATTAAAAACTAAAATAGATGAATCAGCGACTTATTCCGATGCAGTGGGTAACGAATTAAACTCAGCACCAGAGCTAACTGCAAGTTTAGGGTTATCGCATTGGTTTACTGATAGCTTAAAGTTAAATGTGAGCGCTAATTATGTAGACGATTACTATGGCGATTTAACTAATACAGAAGAGCGTGTTGCCGGAGGTTATACAATTACACGTGCAACAATAAGCTATAACAGCGATCATTGGTTGGTGAGTGCTTTTATTAATAATGCATTAGATGAAGAAGCATTTACGTCGGTTGAACCTGCAAGTGGTCGTTACCCAACGGGTTATGTTGCAGTAGTGAATCCTCAAACGTTAGGTGCTTCAGTAACGTATCGTTTTTAACATGTATTAATTAAGTAGTAAGACAGACTATTAAAATTAAGCAGTAAATTTTAATAAACAAAGTAGCCCTATTATTTTAGGGCTTTTTGTTGCGTGCAGATTATTTTGCATTATTTACCTGTGCTAATAATTCAATAACTTTTTGTTGACCAAAGGTTTGTGCAAATTGCTCGGCTGTTTGACCTGCTTTATTTTGATGCGCGTTATCGCAATCAAGTGATACAAGTGTTTTAGCTATACTAAATTCACCTCTAAAAATCGCAGCCATAAGCGCTGTGTTGCCTCGGTTATCTTCTAAACAGGCATTAGCACCTAAGTGTAAAAGTGTGTTAACCGACTTTTTATTACCATGGTAAGTAGCAATCATTAACGCGGTGTAGCCTTTATTGTTGTAGCTGTCGATAGGAATACCAGCATCTACAAATTGCTCTATTACATCGGTATCGTTAGTACGTGCTGCAGCAAAGTAATAAGCAAATAAGCTTTGGTATTGCTCTTTTACCTGATCTTGTGTTTGTTCACTTGAGGTTTGAGTATTCGTATTTTGTGTAGTAGCAGTTGATTGAGCATAAGCGCTATTGCCAAAACTTAATAGTAGGGTAAATATAATTAATAAGTTACGCATAAAAATGACCTTTAAAAAAGAGGAAGAGATTTACTCTCTTCCTCATGGTTGTGGTTGCTTATGTAGCAATTTGTTTAGTTGGAACTACTGTTTTCAACTAGCTACTTACAATTTAGCTGCAAGCTGTTTAACTACTTTAATGTCGCCGTTTACAGCTTTAGTTAAGCGTGTACCGTACTCAGTATCAGCTTTGTAAAAGTGGCTAAGCATTTTGTGTTTAACACTGCTGTTTTGCACTTTACCTAAATCGCCTGCTAGGTTATTAATTAGGTTTGTACGTTCTTGTTTGCTAAAACCACGGTATATAACACCTGCTTGCGCGAAGTTTTGCTGCTTTTTAATCGCGGCTTGTTGTACAAAGCCTTTAAGCTCTGTGTTACTTCTACGTGCAATTGGGTTTTCAGCTACGTTTTCTTGGCTTGGCTGGTAGTTCACATTGCTTGTTGTATTCCCGTAGTTCATTGCGCCGTCTTGGTTGTAGTTAACCACTTCAACTTTTGCACGGTTAATTGGCAATTGCTGGTGGTTAGCACCTAGGCGGTACATTTGTGTATCAGCGTAAGAAAACATACGACCTTGTAATAAACGGTCTTCTGATGGCTCAATACCTGGAATAATGTTTGCCGGTGCCATTGCTACTTGTTCCGTAGATTGGAAGAAGTTAGTTGGCATACGGTTTAAGGTCATTGTTCCTACTTTAGTTTCTTTAATGTCTAACCACATTTTTGTTGCATCTAACGGGTTATAATCAAAGTCATCAAGTTGCGACGGATCAAGTGTTTTAATGTACAGATCCCATTTTGGGAAATTGCCTCTGTTTATTTCAGTGTATAAATCTTGTGTTAAATGCTGAAAGTTTTGACTTTGTACTTTTGCCACTTCTTTTGCGTCAAGGTTATCAATACCTTGCTGGCTTACCCAATGAAACTTAACGTATTTAACATCGCCCGATTTATTAATCATTTTGTATGCATGTACACCCCAACCGTCCATTTTACGAAGACTTGCTGGTGTACCGTAGTCGCTGTAAACCCACGTTAGCATTTGTGTAGAACCTGGTTCGTGTGAGAAAAAGTCAAATACACGGTTAGGATCTTGAATGTTATCAACCGGAGATGGTTTTAAAGAGTGAACCATGTCTGGAAATTTAATCGCATCACGAATAAAGAACACAGGTAAGTTATTACCTACTAAATCCCAGTTACCTTGGTCTGTGTAAAACTTAGTTGCAAAGCCACGTGGGTCACGCAGTGTTTCTGGGCTACCTTTTGAGTGAATTACTGATGAAAAGCGAACAAATACGTCTGTTTCTTTACCAGCTTGTGCAAACGGTGCTGCAATTGTTAAATCGTCTAGCTCTTTTGATGCTACAAACACACCGTGTGCGCCAGTACCACGAGCATGCACAACACGCTCAGGAATACGCTCACGTGCAAAGCGTTGTAGTTTTTGAATTAGTTGCACGTCTTCTAGTAATACACTGCCACGTTCGCCTGCAGTAATTGAATTTTGGTTGTCGCCAACAGCTGCGCCGTTATCTTTAGTAAGTGTTGTTGCTGCGCTTGCCGGTAATGCCATTGCAAGTGCTAGTGCAGTTAGTGTTAATTTTGTTTTGTTTATTTGAGTATTCATTGTCGACCTCATCTATTTAAAAGTGCCGGCAGTGGTGCAGGCTGTTAATCTGTTAACGATAGTATTGATTTTATTAACTTCGGTAAAACTGATTAATTAGATTGATGTGATCTGTAAAATAGATGAAATAAATTAACAGGAGCACTTTTTACGTTAACGGAATTTTTTTACTACGACCTTGGTCGCAATATGCTTTTATAAAGTTGATTAAATACAAAGGTTTTTAGTTTTATCTGAGTGTATTTTCACCAAGCTGGTGCGTTTTATACTTACAGTGTGTTGACATATTCGTGCAATAAAGGGAATATGCTCAATCGGTGGGCTTATGCTCATCATTGAGTTGCACTAAAAAGCTGCACAATATTAATCGCGCTTAACTCGTTATACTTAAATTAGCTAAACCAAACAGTTTTAATAAGGTGACAAGATGAATACTAATATTGAGCTAGTGATATTTGATTGTGATGGCGTTGTTATTGATAGCGAAATTTTAAGCGCACAAGTACTCATTAATATGCTTGTTGAAAAAGGCGTTGAGATTGACCGCGCTTATGTACAGCAACACTTTTTAGGCTGCAACTTTAAAACAGTAAGCCAAAAAATAGCGGATGCATTTAATGTCACTCTTCCTGAAAGCTTTGAAGGTGACTACCGCGAGGCACTATTAAACGAATTTGAAACCGGACTAACCACGACTGATGGTATAGAAGACGTACTTAACAATTTAGCTGTGCCTATTTGTATAGCTACTAGCAGCAGCCCAGCACGCACCGCAAAAGCGTTGAGCGTAGTGAGTTTAAGTAAGTACTTTAGCGATACGGTTTTTACCAGCAGCGAAGTTAAGCGTGGCAAACCAGCACCCGATTTATTTTTACATGCAGCTAAAAAAATGGGTGTAAAGCCGGAGCATTGTTTAGTGATTGAAGACAGTAAAGCCGGCGTAAATGCAGGAATTGACGCCAACATGCAAGTACTGCATTACAGCGGTGGGCAACATATGCAAGGCTCTGTTAATCATGTACACAGTGCTTACCCAAATGTTGATCATTTAACGCATTGGCAAGATTTTTTTAGTGCATACCCTGCACTTAAAAAGCAGTAAACACGCAGCTTTTTAAATAAACAAAGTTTTAAACGCGATTTGCTCGCCTTACACACTGACAGGCAAGCAAACGCAAAATATAAATGTAGATGGTTTTGCTTTACTAAAAATAAAACAAAACATGGCAAAACATCATGCGTTTATAAGCCAAATTATAAAAGGCGAAGTATTTAGGTATTAAGTACTTTGCTGTTAACAATAGGAAATACCATGGCAACGAGTCCACACACACAAACATTTAAAGATGTAAACGAAGAGCAACTTCCTGTTGCTAATAATAAGCTTCACGGCTGGAAGCATTTTGCAGGGCTATACGCCGGCGAACATGTTGCGGCTACTGAATTTGTTATTGGTGCAACGTTTGTTGCATTAGGCGCTTCAACCATCGACATTCTACTGGGTTTATTAATAGGTAACCTGTTAGCAATGTGTTCTTGGTGGCTGATTACTGCACCCATTGCAGTAGAAACCCGCTTAAGTTTATATAACTACTTAAACAAAATTGCTGGTAACTCAATGACCAAGCTCTATAACTGGGCTAACGTGGTTATTTTTAGTGTTATATCGGCCGCCATGATCACGGTATCCTCCACCGCCGTGCGGTTTTTGTTTGATATACCTGCACAACTTGATTGGTATCCAAATAGCTTTTGGTTTGTAGCCATTGTTTTAGCTGTTGGCTCTATTGTTGTGTTTGTTGCGATGTATGGCTTTTCTACGGTTGCTGACTTTTCAAAGCTGTGTGCGCCGTGGCTATTTGTTATATTTATTGCAGGTTCGTTCGCGTTATTCCCTGAGCTTTCAAATCACGTATTAGGTTCTACCTCTTTAACTAGCTTTAGCGACTTTATGACCATAGGCGACTCCTCCATATGGACGGGCACCAATGCCGATGGTGAAAAAGGTATTGGCCTATTAGAAGTGATTGGCTTTGCATGGGCTGCTAACTCAATTACTCACTTTGGTTTAATCGACATGGCTATTTTTAGATTTGCTAAACGCAAAAGCTATGGTTTGTTTTCTGGTGTGGGCATGTTTTTTGGTCATTACTTAGCGTGGATCTCTGCCGGTATTATGGGCGCAGGTGTTGCGGTATTACTTAAAACAACTATTTCATCACTTGATCCGGGCGATGTTGCATACCATGCATTAGGTTGGACTGGTTTTGTTATTGTAATTATTGCCGGTTGGACTACAGCTAACGCAAACCTTTACCGTGCAGGCCTTGCAGCACAATCTATATTTGTTAATCAATCACGTGAACGCACAACCGCTATTGTAGGTGTTGTAACCGTTATTATTGCATGTTTCCCGTTTGTATTTTCACAAATGCTTCCGCTACTTACTTACGCAGGCTTATTAGTTGTACCAGTAGGCGGCATTGTGTTTGCTGAGCATGTGTTATTTCCTAAAATTGGCCTAACACGTTACTGGGCTAAATATAAAAATATTACCCGCAGCGTACCGGCTATAGCATCTTGGGCGTTAGCGCTTGTGTTTGGCTTTGGTTTAAATGCTATTGATGTAATGTCGTTTTACTACTTGTTTATTCCTACGTGGATTTTCACAATCGTTATTTATACGCTTTTAGCTAAAAAATACGGCGCCGGTGAAGATTACACACAAGAGATTGAAGCAGAAGAGCAAGAGCAACGTGATATTAAAGAATATCAAGCTGCTGAAGCTAAAGACATTCCAAAGCCAGTAATTGACAGCTCTGTATTTACCAAAGTACTTAATGCGGTTTCTACGGTTTCACTGGTTATTATTTTTATATTTGCCAGCCAGGTGATGTTTTTCAGTGAAACTATGAGTATGTACAGCGCTAATAAATCGCAGTTCGAAATAGCCTGTTTTATTTGTACTGTTATTTATTTTGTTACTGCGTACTGGTCGTTAAAACGCCATAAAGTACTCAATACAGCATCGTAATTACTTATCGTAATACAGTATCGTAATTTATATTTTATTTTTGTTTAGTAAGGTCGCACCATGACGCAACATCAACACACTGACGCTCTAGTTACAGGGCTAAACCAACAAAGCTTGGCTCAATTACCAAGCCATGTTGATACACCAACCTACGACCGTAGCGCAGTTAAAGCCGGTATTGTTCATATTGGCGTGGGCGGTTTTCATCGTGCTCATCAAGCGGTATATGTTAACGAGCTTTTAAAAACCCCAGGCTCTGAACAATGGGGCATATGTGGTGTTGGCCTTTTAGAGGGTAATCGTGGTCTGCGTGATATTTTAAAGCAGCAAGATTACCTTTATACGCTTACTGTTAGACACCCAGACGGTAAAATAGATAACAAAGTAATTGGCTCAATGATCGACTTTTTGTTTGCTCCAGAGGACAAACAAGCGGTAATTAATAAGTTAGCGCACAGCGATACTAAAATTGTGTCGCTTACTATTACCGAAGGCGGCTACAACTTTAACCCTGCAACGGGCGAGTTTGATTACAGCAATCCAGATATTATTAACGACATTAATAACCCGAACGACCCAATTACAGCGTTTGGTTACATTACTGCTGCGTTAAAACTGCGTAAAGAGCAAGGCCAAGGCGCATTTACAGTGCAGTCGTGCGATAACATTCAGCACAACGGTAACGTAACACGCAAAATGCTTTTAGCCTTTGCTACAGAGCAAGACAAAGACCTAAGTGAGTGGATTGAGCAAAACGTATCGTTTCCAAATGCGATGGTTGACCGTATTACACCGGTATCTAAAAAGAGTGATATTGATTACGTGGTTGATGCATATGGTGTTAGCGACGAGTGGCCAATTACCTGTGAGTCGTTTACACAATGGGTAATAGAGGACACATTTAGTGACTCTCGTCCAAATTGGGATGTTGTTGGTGCTCAGTTTGTTACTGATGTAACGCCTTATGAAACCATGAAAATACGTTTACTTAATGCAGGGCATTCTGTACTTGGTTTATTAGGTTCAATCCATGGCTATGGCACTATTGATGAAACGGTATCGGATGAATTATTTGCCACATACCTACGTGCTTTTATGGATAAAGAAGTAACCCCAAATCTTGAACCACTTGAAGGCATTGACCTTGAAAGCTACAAAGATACGTTAATAGAGCGTTTTGCTAATCCTAATATTAAAGACAGCCTAGCGCGTATCTGTAGTGAAAGCTCAGCTAAACTGCCTAAGTTTTTAATTGCCACAATTAACGAAAACCTAGTACAAGGTCGCGATGTGTCACTGGCAACGCTTGTTATTGCAACTTGGTGTTTATACAGCGATAAAGGTTTAAGTGAAAACGGCGAAAAGCTTGAAATTCAAGATGCGATGCACAAAGAGCTTAATTCTTACGCGCAAGAGACTCAAACTAGCCCGTCTGCATTTTTAAAGTTAACGAGCTTGTTTGGTAAGCTTGAGCATAACGAAACGTTTACTGCTGAATATAAAAAGTCGATTGCTGCGTTGTATGCACCTAATAGTAAAATTAAAGCCATTATGCAGGCTGTACTTGATCAAAAGAGTAACTAATTATGAGCATTTTAATTAATCATAAATCAGGCGAAAACGTAAGTGTTAGCTGCTTTGGCGAAGTGCTGTGGGATTGTTTTGATTCAGGTAAACGCTTAGGTGGCGCGCCACTTAATATGTGTGTGCGTATTAACTCACTAGGCATTAAAGCCGATATGATCAGCGCTGTTGGTAACGACGAGTTAGGCGCTGAGTTACTTGGCGAAATTACTAGCAAAGGCGTAAGCTGCGAATACATTGCTATTAATAGTGACAAAAAAACTAGCACGGTTGAGGTAACACTCGACAGTGGTGGCTCAGCAAGTTATGAAATAGTGGCAGACACTGCGTGGGATAATATAGCGCTTACTGATGAGTTACTTAGTAAAGTTAAAAGTAGCGATGTATTTGTATTTGGCAGCCTAATTGGGCGAAGCGAAGCGTCTTTAGCAACATTAAATCAACTAGTTGATGTAGCAAACTTTAAAGTATTTGACGTAAATCTACGTGCACCGCATTACAAGCTAGAAACACTTGTAGATTTAATGAATAAAGCAGACTTTATTAAGTTAAACGATGAAGAGCTATACGAAATAGCAAAAGCGATGGGTTGTAAGTTTCATTCGCTTGAACAAAATTTAGCGTTTATAGCACAGCAAACAAATACCGATTACTTATGTGTAACTAAAGGCAGCCACGGTGCTTTATTAACAATCAAAGGCGAAAATTTTTATAATTCAGGTTATTTAATTAGCGTAATTGACACTGTTGGCGCAGGGGATTCGTTTTTAGGTTCGTTAATTTATCAGCTTTGTAGCAACGACGACGCGCAATATGCCGTTGACTTTGCATGTGCAGTTGGAGCAATGGTCGCCGAAAGTTCTGGCGCAACACCTACTTTAACGCATCAACAAATTAGTGAGTTTATGAACCCACTTTAAAAAACATTGTGTGTGAAAGCGGTTATAACGTAAAAGTTTAACCGCTTTTTTTGTGCCCAAAATAAGACGTGTGTAATAAATATTCAATGTGGAGCGTTAAGTGTGCAGGTTGCGTAAATAGTGGCTTATATCGATTATTGTATTAGCTAAACGTCTTATTGTTTGAGGGTTGAAGCTTTGTTATTGTTCGTCGATTATTCACGGATTGAAAAGGCGGGGCGACACACAATGCGCTCTATAACTAAAATACAAAAAGAGAAACGTGCTTTATGATCATCTTTTTTATCTGCCTCACTATTTTAATACTGGGCTATAAGTTTTACAGCCCATTTGTTGAAAAACAAGCCGGTTTGGATTCAACTGCTGACACACCACAAAAACGCTTTAGCGAAGGTGTTGATTACGTAGCTATTCACCCTGTACGAGCATTTTTAATTCAGTTTTTAAACATTGCTGGCGTAGGTCCAATATTTGGCCCAATTTTAGGTGCTTTATACGGACCAGTTGCACTAGTATGGATTGTACTTGGTAATGTTTTAGGTGGCGCTGTACACGACTTCTTCTCAGGTGTAATGAGTATAAAAGAAGACGGTAAAAGCCTACCAGAAATCGCAGGCCATTATTACAACGTCGTATTTAAAGGCTTTATGCTTGTATTTACTGCCATGCTACTGTTTTTTGTAGGTGTAGTATTTATTATGAGCCCTGCAGGTTTGCTAAGTAACCTTGATTTCTTTGAAGGTACAATACTGGCAAATAATACCTTTTGGGTACTCGCTATTTTAGCGTATTACTTTTTAGCGACCTTGCTACCAATTGATAAAATCATTACTAAGTTTTACCCAATTTTTGGTGCGCTAATGATTGTAATGACAGTGGCAATTGCTATTTCATTACTTATTAATGCGCCGCACTTACCTGTACCAAGTGACTTTTTAGCTTACTTTGAAGCTGATCACGCTCATGACTTTTTAGAGCCAAATCCAGATGGACTACCAACATGGCCATTGTTATTTATAACAATTACCTGTGGTGCTATTAGTGGTTTTCACTCTACTCAAGCGCCAATTATTGCGCGCTGTTTAACTAACGAAAAATACGTACGTCCAGTTTACTACGGCGCAATGATGTGTGAAGGTATTGTAGGTTGTGTATGGGCACTTGCTGGTATTGCAGCGTTCCCAGATGGTTACGCGGGCTTAAAAGCGTTGCTTGACCAAGGTGGTCCAGGTTTAGTTGTAAACCATGTAGCTAACAGTTACTTAGGTGTATTTGGCGGTATAATGGCAATTATTGCAGTAGCCGTTTTCCCAATTACTTCTGGTGATACAGCGTTCCGCTCATTACGTTTAACAGTTGTTGATGCGTTTAATATTCCGCAAAGTTTACGTAATCGCTTATTAGTGGCTGTACCTATACTTACTATTGCTTACTTTATGACGAAACTCGATTTTTCATTAATTTGGCGCTACTTTGCATTTTCAAACATGCTGCTTTCTACAAGCGTATTATGGCTTGCCACTAAGTACTTGTTTGACCGTGGTACATTCCATTGGATTGCGAGTGTTCCTGCTGTTATAGCAACTGCGGTAACGGTTTCTTATATTGGTACTGCCGCAATTGGTCTTAACTTATCAAGTGATTTAGGTAAACCTATTGGTGCTGTAGTAACAGTGATTGGCTTAATTGTTTTAGCTATTGTGCACTCTAAGCATAAAGTTAAACCAACAGCGGTTTAATAATCACATAAGTTATTTCAAGCATTAAAAAAGCGAGCTATTCATTATGAATAGCTCGCTTTTTTTGTGTACTAAATTTAGGTATTACTGAGTTGCAAGTTCAAAGTAACTGTTATCGTCGAGCGTTTTGCTTATCATCATAGCGCCCTCAAGCAGGCTCACTGTTTGAATAGCTGCTTTAGTAGGGTTGAGGTCACCATTAGCTAAGTGCGCAGCGCTAAGCCATGTTAAATTTTGATTAAAAAAGCGTTTTACTTCAAGGCGTACTTTATCTGGAAGGCTATCGCTTTCGGCTCCTAGCAAACCACATAAACACATTTTACGATCGGTTACTAATGCACTTCTAAAAAGCTGAGTGTACACATCAATAGGATTTTTACCGCTTGCTTTAAGCTCGCTTGGCTCGCCTAACGCAGCTAAAAAAGAATTAGTATATTGATGAGCAAGCTCAGCACCTAAATCGGCCTTAGTCGGAAAGTGATAGTGCACACTGGCGCTCTTAATTCCAACTTCGCTGGCGAGCTCTCTAAAACTAAAATTACTGTATCCGCCAAGGCGCACCTTGTTTTCAGCTGCTTTTAATAAAGCTTCTTTTTTACTCACTTTTAATATTTCCTATCTGCAGTAATACCAATTTTATTAAACATGATCATTGTATCGCATTAAACAACTCACTAACTGTGTTAAAAATTATTCATATAGAATAACTATATGTCATAATTTTCGCCTTGTTATTGCGCTATTTTCTTAGCGTAATAATAGATCACTTATTTAATGCAATTGGTATAGCAAAATTATCGACCAGTAGGTAGTTATTTACAAGCGTTTTTATTTTTAAGCAACCCCCTAATTTTATTATGAATTAAGTTAAATCCTATAAATCA
This sequence comes from Pseudoalteromonas sp. SWXJ133, assembly GCF_015864365.1. Classification (NCBI taxonomy): domain Bacteria; kingdom Pseudomonadati; phylum Pseudomonadota; class Gammaproteobacteria; order Alteromonadales; family Pseudoalteromonadaceae; genus Pseudoalteromonas; species Pseudoalteromonas sp. SWXJ133. The sequence goes on along the minus strand of NZ_JADYXJ010000016.1, from coordinate 65,535 downwards.
GAAAAATTTAAACGTTGACTTAAATTTAGTTTAATACTATAAATTACCTATCGGTAGGTAGGTTTCTGCCATTAATTCACTTTTAAACAATAAAGATAGAGATTGCTATGAAAATTTATGATGTAGAAAACTTTCCAAACCCACTTCGTGTTCGTATCGCTTTAGCTGAAAAAAATGCCACTTCAAATGTTGAGTTTGTACCTGTTGATTTATTAAATGGTGAGCACAGAACAGAAGCCTTCTTAGCTAAAAACCCATTAGCAGGTGTGCCCGTATTAGAGCTAGATGACGGCACATTTATATCAGAAAGTACCGCTATTACTGAGTATATTGATACCGCATTTGAAGGCCCATCTTTAATGGGTGAAACTGCAAAAGAGCGTGCAGTAATTAACATGATGCAAAAACGCGCAGAATCTATGGTGCTTGACGCTGTGGCAACTTACTTTCATCATGCAACTGATGGCTTAGGTCCAGAGCTTGAAACGTATCAAAATGTGGCTTGGGGTGAAAAACAAGGCGAAAAAGCACGCCAAGGGTTTAGCTATTTTAATGATGTACTAGCGCAATCGGCATTTGTTGCTGGTGAACAATTTAGTATTGCTGATATAACATTGTATGCTGGACTGGTATTTGCTGGATTTGCACAAATAGCAATCCCGAATGAGTTAACCCATTTAGTTGCATGGCAAGAAAAAGTAGCAAAACGCCCAAGTGTTGCGGCTTAATTAGGTTGTTAGTTTAAAATTTAAGTGGAGTTACGGTTAGGAGCTAAGTATGAAAATTGCTGCCGATTTTAGTAAACGAGTTGTTGTACATAGCGAAACGCTCCCGTGGGTTGCATCGCCAATGGCTGGAGTAGATAGACGAGCGCTTGATAGAGTAGGCGACGAAGTTGCTCGCGCAACGACTATTGTTCGTTATGCACCAGGCAGTGAATTTTCGCCGCATGTTCATACAGGCGGTGAAGAGTTTGTTGTGCTTGAAGGGGTATTTCAAGATGAACATGGTGACTTTATGGCAGGTTCTTATATCCGTAACCCACCGCAATCAAAGCACAAACCGGGGTCTGAAAATGGCTGCGTTATATTTGTAAAGTTATGGCAGTTTCAGCCAGATGATCGAACCCACGTGCGTTTACAAACGGACTTGATGCAAAGTACGGCGCACCCTAGTTTTAAAAATGTAGCCGTAACCCCTTTATACAAAGACGACTTTGAAGACGTAAGCTTGTTGCACTTTAAGCCCAACGCCTGCATGGTTATAAGCGCAAAAGGTGGAGCAGAGCTGCTAGTACTTGAAGGCTCATTTGATGAGCAAGCCGATACCTTTGTAAAAAACAGTTGGTTAAGAGTGCCTATTAACAGCTCTGTTAACGTTAAAGCGGGAAGTCATGGTGCAAAAGTATGGCTTAAAACGGGCCATTTAACTGATGTAGAAAACCAGATATCTCGCGTACAAAATGCGTAATTGAGTCGTTTATTTGAGACTATTTAATGATCTAGCTCAGGACTATTTATTGATTTAGTTCAGGACTAATTAATTTTAGAAGGTGTACTTTTACCACTCAGCCTATTTAAGGAGAGCAGTAATGGTACACACAACACATGGTTTATCGATTGGTCTTGAACGTGCAGGAAGAGAGTTTTTTTTAAAACTTAAAGCCGTTGGTACGCTTACTCACGACGACTACAAAATAATTACCCCAATGATAAACTCAGCTCTTGGCGAAGTTAAGCACCCAGTCGTGAACGCCTTAATAGATGGTAGCGAACTTGAAGGCTGGGAACTACGCGCAGCGTGGGATGACTTAAAGTTAGGTGTTAAACACTCTAAAGAATTTAAAAAAGTAGCTATTTACGGTAATAAAGAGTGGCAAGCTCGAATGGCAAAAATAGGTAACTGGTTTATCTCGGGTGAGGTTCAATACTTTGAAAATGCTACCGCAGCCATAGATTGGCTAGATGAATAGCTTGATTGAAAAAATTAAATTAAAGCACTCTTATAGAGTGCTTTTTTGCTCTATGGGTAACATTGTTAGGTAGTTACATTCGGTTTATTTCAATTGTTAACACTGCTCTATTAAAATACACTAATTATTATTGAGCAAACTACACATTATAAAAACAATGAAACACGTACTTACCTTTCTTACATTCCTGATATTTTCTACATCGATACATGCAAAAGACTGCACCATATTTACGCCCGTGAGCGATTTATTTTTAGCTGTATCTAACTTTGAACACGCAAAAATGCGCGCGGCTGTCGATGATTCATTCCTGCTTTTAGAGCACGGAGAAGTATGGACTATTGATGACTTTGTAAATGTTGTTAAGCCCGCTGATTACATACGAACGAATTATTTTAGTGTTATAAATTCGCGTGTAGAAGGAGACGTCGCTTTCATTAATTACTGGAATAAAGCCAATATTAAAAACACCGAAAGAAGTATTGATATTTATTGGTTAGAAAGCGTTGTTGTATCAAAAGTGGGCGATAAATGGCTGTTATCGCAAATGCACTCTACTCGGTTACCTCAAGATGAAATACCTAAAGGTGTCACCTTTATAAAGCAACAGATATAACTCTGATTTAAAGCCCCGTAATATAGGGCTTTAATCATTTAAATTACATCAGCCAGTACAGGCAATGCCGGAAATGCCCCTTTTGCTAAACACGCTTTAGAGCCACATTTAAGAGCAAAGTGCAGGGCGTCTTTTACGCTCGCTTTATCATTTAGTTTATCTGCTAGTGGTAAATCACTTCCCAAGTTATTTAAGTAGTATAAAACCCCCGCTATAAATGCATCCCCTGCGCTTGTTGTATCTAAGGCGTTTATTTTTGGTGCCGATTCGTTAAGTGTAAATGCGCTGTGGTAAACCTTGGCAGGCTCTGGCCCATCGGTTAAAAACACCAGTTTTACTCCGGTATTTAATAGCGTTTGAATGTAATCATCGCTCGTTGTATCGCTATGTTGAGCTAAAAAATTAAGCTCATCACGCGAGAGTTTTACTATGTCACAATAGGTGTAACAAGCTTTTACATTGCTTGCTATATCGCTTGTGTTTTCCCACAAGCTGTAGCGTAAATTTACATCAAAACTGACGAGTTTATTATTCGCTTTTGCAAGTTCTAGCGCTTTAACTGTTGTGCTGGCAATTGCTGATTCAGTTAATGTGTTTGAACAAAAGTGTAGTGTGCTTATTTCTTGCCAATTTATATGCGCTAAATGCGCCTGGGTTAATAGTACATCGGCTGTGTTATGGCGATAAAAGCCAAAACTACGCTCGCCGGTTTCATCAAGGCTTACTATAACCATAGCGGTTTGTGAGCCTGCAATGGTAAATAAATAGTCTGTATTTACATTGTATTGCGCTAATGCATTACTTAATTGATTGGCAAAATGATCGTCCCCTCTACCACCACAAAATGAAGCTTCACCTCCGAGTTTTGCATAGCCAACAGCTACATTGGCAGGTGCGCCACCTGGTATAGGTAAATAGGCAGAGTTATTAGCATCTTGTGGCAGCATATCAATTAATAGCTCGCCTAAGCACAGAAGTTTGATCATTTGGAATATCCTAAAAAGCCTAGCAAGGCTAGGCTAAAAAACGTGAAGGGTGTTAATTATTCATACTTTAAAAGGCGCTACAGTGATTACTCACCGCAGCGCAATATACACATTTAGTTAAAAGCGTATTTTAAAGTTACCGACGTTGTGCGGCCGTTAATAGCACGGGCACGAATAATGTTATTTTCAGGTATTGAGCCTTCTTCGGCTTCTGTAATACCTACTGTGTCAAATAGGTTGTTCACATTAAGCGCAATATTAAGGTTTTCAGATAAATCATAGCTTACAAAGCCATTTACCTGTGTGTAGCCGTCAAATTGCAAGTCGTTATTATCTTGAGCGTACGCATCGGTAGTACCAATGAAACTTACCCCTGCAGCGCCTTTTTCATAGTTGTAACGTGCCATTAATGAGTAAATTAAATCGGCTTGACGACGTGGCGTATTACCTACAACATCTGGGTTAAGCGCATCTTTTGCTATTTCTGCATCGGTCCAGGTTAAATTACCGCGAAAATCCCATGCATCAATAAAGTAAGTAGATTCTATTTCAATCCCTTTTGCTTCGTATTCACGGTCAAAAAATGTTTGTGATGTTGCTTCAAAGTTTTGCTCTTCAGTTTCGGCAAAAAACGCAGTAGCAAATACTGATAACGAATCAAAGCGCTTCTTAACACCAAACTCAAACTGGTTTACTTCATCAACAGCGTCTTCTTTTGCAACAGAGCCGTCGGCGCGTACTTTTCCAAATAAAAGACGGTCAGCATTTGCACGACCACCTTTACTAATACGTGCAAACGTAGCAAGACTTGGGTCAATTTGGTAATTAGCACCAATTGAATAAGAAGAATAGTTCCAGTCGTAATTTACTGGACTTGCGTTTGCAGTATCAATACCTGCAACGTTTTGCTCAGGGATTGATATTTCACCGTCGCGGTTCATATCTACTGTTGAAGTCACTGCACCTGCGTATGTTCCGCGAGCTTCACCACTATCATAGCGAGCACTTGCATCAATGCTTACGTCGCCTAATTTAGTAGAAAATGCAACGTATGGTGCACGAGTATCGTATTCTGTATCGTAATCACGTTGGCAACAGTTACCAAATGCACTGTAAGCGTATAAACCGTTTTCAGATAACTCAGTGCCATCGGCACCTGTTACATTTAGTAATGCAGCATTGTCACCCTTGAGCTCCATTACGTAAGAGTTCCATAACCACGACATCGCAATGTTTTGCGTAGATGCATAGTAACCAAATGTAAGGCTGGTATCATCATCGAACGATTTAGTTAATTTAAAGTCATTAACTATAGAGCCAAAGTCATTCATTGTGACATCAAATGTCACCATCTTCATTGCTAAACCATCGTTAAACGCTTCACCGGTGTTCGCGTTGCTCAAGGTTGCACCCACGCCACCAATGCTTTCTGCAATTGATGTTGCACTACCTACTTGTTCTGTGAAAGGTGAATTAAAGTTGCCGCTTATTGATGATTTACGAAAGCGGTTTTCGATACGCCAATCGTTATCTAAATCAAATACAGCTTCAAAACCAACAGAATCAACCTTTGGATTCATACCATCGCGGATATCGCCGCTACTGATTTGGTTTTCACCATTTAAGCGTGCTGTTTTAGTAAATAACGCTGAGTGAGGTGTGTCTGATTGCGCATCAAAGCCAGCAATAGAGTCACCATTTGAGTACATTGGCATAGGAAGGTAGCCAACACTCTTATCATCTAAGTGTTTGTAATAAAAGCGAACGTAACCGTTGTCGAAATCTTTTGTAAGGTTAGCTTTTATTTGGCCACCTTTATTAGACGTGTAACCTGTTTCGCGCGGGCCTTCGCCTTGTCGAACAAAGCCACCAACATGAAAACGCACGCTATCGGTTAAGTAAGTGCCGTATTCAAAGTCTGTACGAACGTTGTCGTAATCTAAGCCAAGTGTTGTAGATACACTGCCAGATTCGTTTTCGCCATTTTTAGAGATAAAGTTAATAATGCCACCAGGTGCATTACTTGCTGCAGTAGATGCTGAGCCACCACGAATCGATTCGATAGTTTGTACAGTGTTATCTAATCGCATAAAAATATCTGAATTACCAAAAGCGATATCACCGTATTGCATTACAGGTAACCCATCTTCTTGTAATTGTAAAAATTTTGCACCGCCTGAAGCAACAGGCAGGCCACGAACAGCAATATTTGCATTGCCTTCGCCACCTGTCGATTCTGCACGAATACCAGGGATGATTCTAAAAGCCTCGGCTGTTGAGCGAGGAGTAGACACTTGAACTTGTTCAAGTGATACGCTACTAACTGATACGCTTGAAGCCATGATTGTTGTTCGACGTGGTACGCCGGTTACAACAATTGTTTCAAGACCTTTGTTTTGAGATGCTTCAGGTGTTGCTTGATCTGTTTCTTGTGCGTTAACGCCTTGACTTACGGCAAGTGCTAAAGCGCTGATTAAATATAAAGGTGTATTGTGTGTTGTCATGTGAACGCCTCGTTGTGTTGATCCCAGTAGGGTTTGTTATTTTTACTTAATCGATTAAGTAAAAATAACAAATATTTTACAATAAGCAAATCATTTTGTGTTTAATTTGCTCTTTTATTATTCATATATTGATTTTAAAAGTGTTTTTTTATTGTATTGAGATACAAGTTTATTAAGCTGTTGGATTATTTTCTTGTAAAGCACTCATTGATGGGTCGCGTAAATAATTGAACAACATAGCTACAAATAAAATCACGGCAAACCCTGTTGCTAAGTAAAAGCCATAGCGCACATGGCCAAAGTAATCGCTGATCATACCCATAAATAAAGGAGCTAAAGCAGCTGATAATGCGGTGAAAAATAATATAACGCCGGCTACGGCTCCATGGCGCTCAGCAGGAAAACACGATATACCTTTAGAGTTTAAAGTTGGATAAACCATAGACATAAATAAACCTGAAAGAGGTAATAATCCTACAGCCCAATCAACACCACCAATAAGTGTACCCACATAACAAAGCGCAATACCTAAGCTTAAATAAGCCATAACACCTTGCCAGCTATAACGGTTTAGTAACCATACGGCAATAAAACGACCTGCAGCACGTAGTATAAAAAATATAGTAAGTGCATAAGTGGCAAGGAGCGGCCAAGAGCCTGTGTAGTCCTTTAATAGCGTTGGCATCCATACATAAATAGCCACTTCAGTCGCTACATATAGTGCAATGGCTAAAGAAAAGCCAAGTGCATAAGGGTTTTTTACCATTTTTAGGGTGGTGGCCAAAGAGGCTGGCTTTTCAGTTGTTTTTACTACGTCAGGGTAGTCTGCGCGCCATGCTAACAAAGCAAGAATTAAACACATCACGCCCGCAGTAATATACAGGTATGTCCAACTAACGTTTTGCACTAATAAAACACCAACTAGGGCAGGGCCTACAATAGCGCCAATGCCAAAAAAGCCCTCAACCTTGTTCATGGTTTTAGTATGGTCGTCGTTACTATGTGAAATATCGCCAAGCAATGCCAAAGCGCCGGTTTTAAATAAACCAATGGCCAAGCCTATGCAGCAAAGCAATACTAAAAAGAAAGTAAAGCTGGTGCTAAATGCAAATAAAAAACAACTAGCAGAAAATATTAATAGACCCAGCATAATGGTTTTTTTACGGCCAAGGCTGTCAGCTAAAAAGCCTAAAAATAAGCCACTAAAGGCTATTAATGCCATGGGAGCGTAATGAAATGCACTAGCTTGAGTCATGCTCAAACCGAAATCTTTTATAAGTTCGGGGATTATCATGCCGACTGCGTCAGAGGTCATGGCAAACATAAAAAACATCATGTATGTAAGCCAGCGTATTTGTTGCAGTGGGTCGCTGCTTACGTGTGTGTGTGATTTTGTCATGTGTTTATTCCTCGTTAAATTCTCTATTAACACTTCGTAAGTCAGTCAGTTGCTTACTGTAGTATTACGTGAGCCACGAAATTTGTATGTAAAATTATTAAAAATTACTTGTAAATTCTTACTCGCTAGTTAAAGATATATCTTAATCGATTAAGTTTCAACATGGTAATCACACAATGATGAAGAATAAAGTTCAATTGATCACATATGCTGATCGAATCACTGGCCAAAATATAGGCGCGCTAACCACACTTTTAAACGGCCCTTTAAAAGGCGTATTTGGTGGTGTGCACTTATTGCCATTTTACAATCCTATTGATGGCAGCGATGCTGGCTTTGACCCTATTGATCATAGTGAAGTTGATTCTAGAATAGGCACTTGGGAAGACATACAGGTATTAGGTAAAGATCTCGACTTAATGGCAGACCTAATTGTTAACCATGTATCGGCGCAGTCTTTTCAGTTTCAAGATGTATTAGCTAAAGGTAAGCAATCAGAATTTTGGGATTTGTTTTTAACCAAAGAAGATGTATTTCCAAATGGTATGAGCGAAGCTGAGCAAAAAGCAATTTACCGCCCACGTCCAGGTAGTTGCTTTACCTCAATGAAATGTGGTGATGGTAAAACGTATGATTTTTGGACCACTTTTACCGACAATCAAATCGATATAAACGTAAAAGTAGAAGCCGGTGTTGCGTATTTAAATAACGTACTAACTAAATTTTCGGCTAACAATGTAAATATTATTCGTTTAGATGCGGCGGGTTACGCCATTAAGCAAGCGGGCACTAACTGCTTTATGCTTGATGAAACGTTTGGCTACCTAGATAACTTATCTAAGCAAGCAAACGATTTAGGCATGGAAACCATTGCAGAAATACATAGCCATTATCAAACTCAGGTAGAAGTGGCAAAACGTGTAAATATGGTTTACGACTTTGCGTTACCACCACTTATTTTACACAGCTTATTTAATAACGATGTAGATGCACTGCTCAAATGGTTACAAATTTCGCCACGCAATTGCTTAACTGTACTTGATACACACGACGGTATTGGCATTATTGACGCAGGTCCAATGGGCGACAAGCCAGGGCTATTAAATGCACAGCAGATTGATAACCTAGTAGAAACAATGCACGCCAACAGTAACAACCAAAGCCGCCAAGCTACGGGCGCTGCGGCTAGTAATGTCGACTTATATCAAGTTAACTGTACGTACTACAACGCATTAGGCGCTAAAGACTTTGATTACTTACTGTCGCGTGCAATTCAATTTTTTGCACCAGGTGTACCACAAGTTTATTACGGCGGCTTATTTGCCTGTGAAAATGATATGGAGCTATTAGCTAATACAAATGTTGGCCGTGATATTAACCGCCCATATCTAGATGCAAATATAATCGACAAAGCCTTAAATAAGCCTGTAGTAAAAGGTTTAATTGAATTAATTAAAATTCGCAATTCACACCCTGCATTTGCAGGTGAATTTAGTGCGCAAGGTGAAGGCAGTATGTGTTGTTTATCGTGGCAACTAGGTGAGCAAACTATTTCACTTACTGTTGATTTTAAATTACGCCATGCACTGATTACGCAGGTAAACGGTGATGAAGAAACAACGATTAACTTAAATTCATTTTTAGCTTAATCCTATAAAAGTAATTTACAAACGCCATGTAAAGCAAAAGCCAAGCTACTTAAGCTTGGCTTTTTAACACATAAAACAATTACAAGGCTTGTAAGCTAACTACTGGCACCAATCTCTAATTCGTAACTGACTTCCTGAGTTTTTTCTTTTTTAGAAATAAATAATTCAGCGGCTATAACGCCTTTTTCTTGGCTGTTTTGATGAATGGTGGTGAGGCGAGGTACAAACCGGGCTGCTTCATCTATTCCATCAAAGCCTACAATACGCAGTTCTTCACCTACTTTTATGTCTTGTTTTATTGCTTCTCGCATTGTGGCAAGGGCAATTAAATCACTCATACAAATAATAACGTTAGGACGCGGTGATGCACTAAGTACTTCTTTTGCAGCAATATTGGCAAAACGTTCGCTACTTTCAGGAATGTTCCAAATACGATCGTCAGCTACCGTAATATTTGCCTCGCTTAAAGCACGTTGATAACCACGTAAACGTTGATGCGAAATAGATTGTCCGGTTTCAAATTCGTGATGCTCATACACCCGGCATAATACGTTTTCATCAAGTAATCTAAGCCCTAATATAGCCACTTTATCGTTTTGATTATGCAGTACGTGTTTAGCTATTTCGTAACTTGCTTGCTCGTTATTAATATTTACAGAGGCATTGCGAGCAATATCAAAATCAATTGTCACTACATGTTTAGACACTGTTTTTAACTGCTCAACTAACGCGTTATTACGAGGGCGGCCATAACAAATAAAGCCATCTACAAAGTCGACCACGTTGTTAAGGTTATCGCTATTACCTGAAAACAATAAAACATTAATGCCATTTTTTTCAAGCACTGAGGTAACACCGCGCATAAAGCTACTAGCAACGGGGTCAGACACCATATACTCCACACTATCGGGCAGCACTAAAGCAACAATATTAAATGTGCCATTACGCAATGATTGCGCGGCCTTATTAGGCCCGTAATAGCCCAAAGTTTTACACGCTGCGAGAATATCGTCTCGGCGTTTAGCCGATAGCTGATCAGGGCGATTAAACGCATTAGATACTGTCGCGTTAGACACACCTAACTCTTTAGCAATACTTTTAAGGGTCCAGCGGGTTTGCTTACTCATACCAATTCTTTACTCAATACTCATGTTAATAAACTAACATATTCAGGGCGTTAGCAAAGTAAAAAAATAAGATTTTAGGGCTAATGTCGGCACTCTTTAGGCGCAATGCCAAAGGTTTGTTTAAATAGGCGACTAAAGTGGCTCGCGCTATTAAATCCAACATCAAAGCAAACTTTACTAATTGCATGGCCTTGTAGTAATTGAGTACGCGCTTTTTTTAGTCTTAACTGTTGCTGCCAAAGAGCTGGGGTAGTGCCAAATGCAAGTTTAAACTGCTGATAAAACTTGCTGCGGCTCATACAGGATATTTTGCATAAGGTATTTATGTCGAGCGTTTCATTTAAATGTTCTTCAATATAAAGCAGGGCATCGCTGACTTTTGTTTTAAGGCGAGGCTTATCGCAGCTAGCCAGCAATAGCTCGCGGCTTTGTTGTTGTAATAAACGGGTGATCAATTCGTTTAACGACAAGTCGATCAAGTAATGTCGCTGTGCGCCTTGCTCACTAAATAAATGTACCATGCGCTCTAATAATTGCTGCGTTTGCATATTATGTTGGGTATGCACTAACTGCGGTACATATTCAAACAAGCCATCGTGGGCAAAATTTTGCTGCATGTTTAGTGCATTCGCCACGCTAGTTATTTTGTCGGTGCTAATTTCAATAGCTAAACAAGTAGTTGGAGTGCTCATTGATGCCTGTGGAAAATCAATTAATACGCCTTGCTCTGGCGCTAATACAAACGACTCGTGTGGTAAAAATGCTTTATGGTATTGGCTGCTTTCTACGTGCATTACCTTTTTGCCGCTAAGCATGGCGCAAAACAGTAACTCGTTTGAATGCAGTGCCACCTTTTGCGCGCTTTGATACGTGTCGTAAATACTCAGCTCACTGCTATCTGCGGCAAACGAGACTTTGTTTTCAATTAAAACATCAAGTTGTTGGCGTTTTTTGTTTAACTGAGATGTGTGCATATCAATCCTTTAGGTTTTTATTAGTTTGGACTCACAGACAACTTTTGTGGACAGCTAATCAAGTTTTTAGGTACTTGTTAGTTTAATGTCGATTAAATATAAAGCATTTTGTTTTATATAAATGTTCGACCTTTAGCTAACAACAATAAAGAGATCACACACATGATATATGCAAATCCAGGTAGCGACAGCGCACTCGTAAACTTTAAACAACAATACGGAAACTATATTGGTGGGGAGTGGGTAAAGCCTGTAAATGGCCAATACTTTGATAATATAAGCCCAGTAAACGGTAAGGTGTTTTGCCAAGTACCGCGTTCAGACAAAGACGACATAGAGCTGGCTCTCGACAAAGCGCATGCAGTGCGAGAGCAGTGGGGCACAACGTCGGTGACCGACCGAAGTAACATACTGCTAAAAATAGCCGACCGAATTGAGCAAAACCTAGAGGTACTAGCTGTTGCCGAAACATGGGATAACGGTAAAGCAATTCGTGAAACACTCGCTGCTGATATTCCGCTAGCGGCAGATCACTTTCGCTACTTTGCAGGGTGCCTACGATCGCAAGACGGCACTATAGGTGAAATAGACGCAACCACCGTTGCGTATCATTTTCACGAGCCACTAGGTGTTGTTGGGCAAATTATTCCGTGGAACTTCCCTATTTTAATGGCCGCCTGGAAACTCGCGCCAGCACTTGCTGCAGGTAACTGCGTAATTTTAAAACCGGCTGAGCAAACACCAGCTTCTATTTTAGTTTTAATGGAGATAATTGGCGATTTACTCCCTGCAGGCGTATTAAATATAGTAAACGGCTTCGGTAAAGAAGCAGGCGAAGCACTGGCAACAAGCAAGCGTATCGCTAAAATTGCATTTACAGGTTCAACGCCTGTGGGCTCACATATTTTGAAATGCGCTGCTGAAAATATTATTCCTTCAACGGTCGAGCTCGGTGGTAAATCACCTAATATATTTTTTAATGATGTAATGGAAAAAGACGACGCGTTTTTATCCAAAGCGATTGAAGGCGCCGTGCTTGCTTACTTTAACCAAGGCGAGGTGTGTACGTGCCCATCAAGGCTGTTTATTCAAGAAGATATTTACGAGCAGTTTATTGAGCGAATACTCGAGCGTACTCAAAAAATTAAGCGCGGTAATCCGCTCGACAGTGAAACAATGGTGGGCGCGCAAGCTTCAAAAGCGCAATTTGATAAAATACTGAGCTACATTGAAATAGGCAAAAAGGAAGGCGCTGAAGTACTCACTGGCGGAAACATTGAGCAATTAAGTGATGACTTAAACGGTGGTTATTACATACAGCCTACGTTATTAAAGGGCACAAACGATATGCGTGTGTTCCAAGAAGAGATTTTTGGCCCTGTTATTTCAATGTCGACCTTTAAAGATGAAGCCGAAGCACTCGAGCTTGCCAACAGCTCTGAATTTGGTTTAGGTGCAGGGGTGTGGAGTAGAAACATGAATCGTGCTTATACCATGGGACGTAAAATTGAAGCTGGTCGAGTGTGGACAAACTGTTACCACATGTACCCAGCACATGCTGCATTTGGTGGTTATAAAAAATCAGGAATAGGGCGAGAAACACACAAACTAGCACTTGATCACTACCAACAAACTAAAAACCTATTAGTGAGCTACAGCGAAGATCCGCTCGGCTTCTTTTAATAAAACAGTTCAAACTTGTACACAACAACCATTAAATAATGAGGGCGCTGCATATTTGTAGCGCTTTTTTGTACATTGACTTAATGAATTTAAAACGTCTCAACCGCGTAATCGCTCTTATCATCAATCGTGTTTTTTGCATGTTTTTATTATATATATATTCTTTTTTTCAGTGTTAAAAAAGGTAATTTCATACGAGCTGAATTTTATAATTAATAACTGTATAAATTGGCAATAGTTGCAGTTTTGTCCGATAACATTATTAAAAGTCGTTCTGAGGTATTTAAACAAAGGCAATTTTATTACACATGTAATTACTTGTTTACATTGGAGTTGTTTGGTGGAATTATCAGGGTATGTAATATACGCCGTTTTTGGGGGTTATAAACCCCTATAGTGGTGTTCAATAAGCTGTTAGCGTCTTCTGAGGATTAATCATGAGTTTGGAAAATAAGCTGTCAGGATGGACAGGTCCTTCAAGTGATACTGAAAAGGACAAACAAGATAGAACGGAGCGAATGATTCGCCAAGCGATTGATGCCCACGAGCCGTTCAACAATTGTTCTCTAAAGGTATATGCGAAAGGGTCTTACGCCAATAATACAAATGTCCGTTCCGATAGTGATGTAGATATAGCGGTGGTATGTACAGATGTTCTATATTAGCTTTGATAAATAGGCGTAACAACACGCCCTGAGGTGGACGACTAGTAAAATTAGCTATTAACTGAAAACTTTAAAAGTGGTGATCCTCTGCGTTTTAAGGCCGCTAAATACGTCGATTCATCGTAGGGTGTATTCGTTTTCCAACACTTAAAAACAATCCTTATCCATTTAAATGCCAGTGATCTAATTATGCTGTTATGCGGCTTACCCTTGGCTTTTTGTTGCTCATAATACGCTTTAGCCCAAAACGAATAACGAATAGAAAAGCCTGCCCATTCCACAAATGTTTGCTTTAAAAGGAGTTACTGTGGTTTGATATATCGATGGTATGTATGCTTAATCACTTACTAACAGGTTACTATTTAAAACAATAAAAAACCGCTCAGTGAGCGGTTTTTTGCATATTACTAAAGGAAATTTAGTTAGAACGTGTAACGAGCACCAATTGAGTAACGCGGACCGTATTGATTAGCAAATAAGAACTGCTCTTCGTAACGTCCGTAACCTTCTTCGGTTGCATTATTTAAGTTTATGCCATCAAAAAATACAGTTACGTTTTCGTTTACATCGTAGTTAACGCTCATATCCCATTGGCCATATGCTTTAGCATATTGCGGAGGCGCATCGGCGGAGCCTTGTGCTTGGCCAACACCAATTAGGTATGAGTCGCGCCATGCATAAGTAATTTTAACTGATAGGCCGTCTTTTTCGTAAAAGCCTTGGAAGTTAGCTGAGTCACTTAAGCCTGTAAGTGGTGCTTGTTGATCAAGGCTTTCGCTATCAAATTCAACGTCGCCATCTACAAACGTCGCGTTAACACCTACACCAAAACCGGTTTCACCAATTAAGTGCTGAACAGCTACTTCAAAACCATCTACCGATTTACTGTCGGTGTTTTGTGGTTGGCTAATATTCCATGTAATTAGCGGATCGTCGCTGTTTGGTTCAATAACGCCATTTGCATTGCCGTAACCGCTGGCAATCATTTGTGCAAAAATAGCGTCGGTTGTTGCTTGCTCACCACGTGATTCAATATCGCTTACGGCTTGTAAGTAACGAGGGCCGTTTAAAATATCGTGCAAGCCATCAATAGTAGTTTGCGTAATGGTGGTTTGAATAAAGTTATCAACATCTTTTTTGAAGTAACCAACAGATGCGTAGCTGCCTTCTGCGTAGTAATACTCAAGTGATAAATCAAGGTTTGTTGATTCAAACGGCAGTAGGTTTGTATTACCTTGGCTACCTGTACGAGAACCTGGTTTTGGGCTGCCTGTTAAACTACGACCACCGGCTAGATTACCTAGTGGTGCACGCGACATTGTTTTACCCCAAGATACGCGGGCAACTACGTCTTCAGTTAAATCAACACTTACGTCGATTGAAGGCAGTAAAACATCGTAATCACCTTGTTGCTCTAAGAAGTTATCATCGCCGCCAGCAGCGTATTGCATGATCCACTCAGAAGCGCTGATCCAATTAACTTGATCCTCAACGCGTTGACGTACAGTACTGGTTACGTCTGTTTGCTCATAGCGTAGGCCTGCATTTACTTTTACGTAGTAGTTACTTACGTCAAATTCCCAGCTTGATTGAACATAAAAGCTATTAGTGATTTCTTCTACGTAGCTTTCGCTGTCAATACCATCCATATAGGCATTTGCGGCGTATGCATCGCTACCGGTTACATCAGCCGTTAAATACGCAATTTGGCGTGCAACAGCTTCGTCAAAGTCATACGTGTAGTAATAATTAGGTTGTAAATCGCTACCGCCGCCATCAAACTGATCTAATAATCCTGATGTGTCATGGCGAGTAAACATGCTATCTGGGAATATTTCTGTGAACGATGGGTTAAAGCCTGGACCACCTACTAAACCACTCCACGCGGTGTAACCGCCGGTGTTTTGCTCAGTACGTGATGCGCCAAATTTAACTTTAACTAAACCAATGTCGTAGCTTTCGTTATACCATGTCGTATGTAGTTGTAACTGTTCAATGTTTGACTCACCCGGTGAGTGAGTAAACTGACTAAAGTTCGAATCAATTTCGCCAGGCGTTAATTCACTTGTGCCGTTTAACCAGTTAACTTGAGCACTTGGAATATCGCCTGTGCGGTAATCGTAAATTTTATTAGCAAGCTGATCTGAGCCCAAAATCACTTGGCCGGTACTGCCTAGCCCGTCATCGGCGCCGTTGTCAGTCTCATTTTTAGAGTCGTGGTAATCAAGCTCTACGTGCCATGTGTCGTTAATTTCCCAATCAAGATTTAAACCAAGTGAGCGTGCTTTTACTTCTGTAGTACCTTTATTAGCTGTGAATGATGCATCGTTACCGCTAATATCAGCATAAACAGCTGTACCATTTTCATCTAGTTCGTAGCCATTAATATTGCTACCCAAGTCGTTCCAAATACCCCAACCAATACTTTGAGAACCTGTTACAGCTTTACTTGCAGTGTAATCAAGAGTTGCTACAAAGCCATCTACCGGTGCAAACTGAAAAGTAACTTGTCCGTTTGTACGTTCACGTTCTACATCTTCAATAGAGTAGTTCATGTCTTTAGGGAAGTAGTAGTTACCTGATGTATCTGTACGGTTATCAACAACGTTGCTGCTATCTAATTCAGGTAAGTCTACGTTTGCTTGCCAGCCTTGAATATTGGCACTTTGTTTTTGAAAGTCACGCTCTTGGTGCGAAAACGAAAAACCAAAACCAAAAGTGTCATCTACAAAAGTATTGCTGTAAACAGTAGAAAACTCTGGTGTTACGTCATCGCCAGCTTCGTTTGACGAGTCGTGGTTTGCTTTAACGGTTGCTGAAAAGTTCTGACCCGGCTTTTGAAAAGGGCGTGCAGTAGAAATATTAACTGTTGCACCTAAGCCACCGCTTGGCACATCTGCACGTGCTGTTTTAAATACTTCAAGGGCACTTACGCCTTCAGAGGCGATGTTTTCAAGGTTGTACGAACGTGTATAACCTGTGCCCGGCATTTGGCGACCATTTAAGGTAATTAAGTTAAACTCAGGACCAAAACCACGTACTGTAATTTGGCTACCTTCACCGTTTGCACGGCTCACCGATACGCCGGTAATACGTTGTAATGATTCTGCTAAGTTGGTATCTGGGAATTTACCCATTTCTTCAGACGAGATAGCATCTACAATACCCGAAGAGTCGCGTTTCATATCCATAGAACGAATAAGTGAACCACGAATACCTTTTACTTCAATAATTTCTACATCAGGCTTTGCTGATATGTCTGCTTCTGCAGCGATAGCTGTGTTTAATGTGCTCGCAGCAATGATAAGAGACACAGAAGCCGCAAGTTGGCTCTTTTTAAAATTGAATGTGTTCATAATAGCTCTGCTTTATAAAATGTTGTTCAAGAGTGAAGGTGCTGTGTAATACCAATTTTATTAAAAACATGATCATTTTATCGCATTAAATAACTCACTAACTGCGTTAAAAATGATTCATATAGAACAGCTATATGTCACAATTTTCGCCTTGTTATTGTGCTATTTTCTTAGCGCTATAATAGGTCTCTTGTTTAATGCAATTGGTATAAACACCTAGAATTTTGTCAGTGAAATCTTAATTATGGGTTTGAAATTGTCACATTATCAACACGGTATACTGCGCCAGCACCTTGGCCCCAATTAGGAAAAATCATCAATACATCTATCGCACTTACATCTAAACCGGCAGCCGATAAGTCAGAAAGTGTATAAGTATATGTTTGCCATTCGTTTAAAACAGGGGCAATGCCTTCAACACTTTCAGTAAGTGCAAGCTCTACATAAGAGTCACCTTCGTTTGACTCAACTTTGAAAAACCATGGAGCATCGGGTGTGCTTGGCATACTCGTAACTTTCATATCAAACGTAATTTGACCAACCGTTATGATAGCGCTTGCATCAAATGTCTCGCCACTTCCACCAACAGATGTGCGGCTATTAAAGCCCATTACGGTAGGCGTATCATTTATTGTAAATTCTGCTGTTATACCATGCTCTTCATCATCCATTACTTCCACGGGTGTAGAGCCGCTACAGCAGTCCCACATTGGCCAATCAAGATTTTGGGTATCAGAGAACACATCAAGTTCTGGGAAATCTTGAGTTATTTTTACATCATCAACTCTATAAACAGCACCATTACCAGTGCCCCATGCAGGGAAAATCATAACTACATCAATAGCACTAATATCTAAGTTTGCTGCAACAAGATCGGTTAATTTAAATGTGTATGTTTGCCATTGACCTACAACAGGCGCAATACCTTCAACGCTTTGGGTAATAGGCAATTCGGCTGCAGTAGGGGCATCTCCTGCGCTTTCAAGCTTAACAACCCATGTAGAGTTTGCATCAGCAGGTGCGCTAGTTACTTTCATTTTAAATTGAAAATACCCTTGTGCTAACAGGGGCGTAGCATCAAAAGGGGAGGCTACACCAGCTTCATCAGTAATGTTTGCCGCTCTTGAAATAAAACCGTTTACAGTTGGGTTTTCACCAACACTAAATTCAACTGTATTACCTTGCTGTTCATCAACAACTACTGCAGGAGTTGAACCTCCGCAACAATCCCATGCGGGCCAATTAATATTAAAAGAATCACCAAATATGGTTAATGGAGTAACTCCTCCAGCTATAGGTACTGGTGCATCACCCTCAAGTAAGGCATCGTTTAAGCTATCGTAACCTGGGCGAATAGTTTCACAACCTTTACCTGTATCAGGGTTTGATGCACATTGATAAACACGTACGTAATCAATAGCAAAGGTTTGGCCGTTTTCAAATGCGCTAGCGTCTACACCTAAATCATTAACGTTTTCAGGCCAGTCGCCGCCTACTGCTAGGTTTAGCAATAAGTGAAAATCTTTATCAAATGGTGCGCTATCCCAATGCGTTGTAAGTTCGCCAGAACCTTGCTCGAAGTATTCTGCAAACCAACCACGATGTTTTAAGCCCGCAGGCTCATTTTTGGAATTGTATAAAACCTCAGATTGACGCTGGGTTGCATAAAGGTAACCATCTACGTACCAGCGAATTTCACCTTCTTGCCATTCAACAGCATACGTGTGGAAATCATCTGCCGGATTAGTATTTTCAGGGAATTTATATTCTTGTCCTGTGTAGCTATTATCTGGCCATGCACGTCCGTAATGAAGGGTGCCGTGGATGCTTGACTCTATACCGCCGTCTTCATCTGGTGTTTTAAGGTTTACTGATTCTAAAACATCTATTTCACCAGAACGAGGCCAAGTGCCGTAAACTTCATCAGTTGGCAGCATCCAAAATGCTGGCCAGCTACCTTGTCCTGCTGGAAGTTTGGCGCGCACTTCAAAGCGACCATATGTAAAGTCGGCGTTGTAACGCGTATTTAAGCGCGCTGAGGTATACGGTTTTTCTGCACCTTCTGTCGCGGGGAGGGCAACAATGTTTAACACACCGTCTGCAATAAATGCATTTTGCTCGCTGTCGGTGTAACACTGTTTCTCGTTGTTACCACCGCCATCGCAGTTTAATTCATAGTTCCATTTGTTTGTATCAATGGCTGAGCCTTCAAACTCGTCGCTCCAAACCATTTGCCAATCTGATACTGGTTCAGAGGCATCTACATTTTCAAAATTTGATTTAGTGGCAGAGTCACCACCACAGCCAGCTAACGTAACTAAAGAGATAGCGGCAAGTAAACGTGTAATGTGCGTTGTTTCAATGTTCATAACTGAACCCCGGTTTCAACAGATTATTGTCAGATTAATTGTTTTTTGAGCTTTGTTTTTCATGCTGTAAGCGCTTACATTTTAGATTGTGTTTTGTAAGCGCTTACAAATGATATTGTGGAGTACGCAAATGGTCAACATATTTGTTTATTTTATTTACAATTAGTTTACGGTAAGACCAGTTTACCAATTTGAGACTGTACATAAATTGCATTTTATACAAATGGTTACGTTGTTTGTGTTTTTTGATGGGAGCAAGAACGGAATATTTTTTACGTCAAAAAGTAGGAAAGGACTTAACAATTAAAAGGTTAGTGACAGGTATATTTATAGTATTTAAAGAGTATTTTGTTTATACCAATCTACATAAAAGTAATTTTAAGTGGATTGGTATTGTATGAGATAAAATATGCTTGTTTTTACTTGTTTTTAAAAGGCATTGAAAGTAATCCCCAAAGCGAGGCATTTTGCTTTTGGCTTGGGTATTCTTTTAAGCCAATATTTATATCTGCGTCGGTTTTTTTAGCTTTACCTTTGTAGCTACCAAATAATTTATCCCACCAAATTACACTAAAACCATAGTTTGAGTTAGTTTCACTAACCACTTGGCTATGGTGAATTCGATGCAATATTTGCGTCATTAATATTAAACGCAGTGGTTTTTCAATAGCATTAGGTAGGCGTATATTTGCATGATTAAATAGTGCTAAACCATTAAGTGCTATTTCAAAAATAAGTACCGCAATGGCAGGTACGCCAAGAGCTGTTACTGCAATGAGTTTTATAAGTATGCTCAGTACAATTTCGATAGGGTGAAAGCGCAAGCCCGTACTTGTATCAACATGTGCATCGGCGTGGTGTACACGGTGCAAGCGCCATAAAATAGGCACTTGATGAAATAATCTATGCTGCCAATAAATTAATATATCGAGTAAAAGTATGCTCAATATAATAATTAAACTGCTTGGTAGGGCTATTTGATTAAATAAGCCAATGCCGTGCTCTTGATTGTAAAGTGCCACGGCGGTTAACCCAATAGGGACCACTAAGCGCGCAATAACTGATGAAGCAAACACTAATCCAAAATTAGCAAACCAACGTGTACTGCTTTTAATAGGCGCTTGGCGAGCAGGCTTTTGCCATTCAAGCAGCATCATTATAATTAAAATGCTAAAAAAGCAGCCGAGTCGCCACCATACTTCATTAGTCATTTATTACCTCAGAATTTGCACTGCTAGGCACGTTTTCAGCTGCTTTGTTAGCATCGGCTTCTTGTTGCTTAAGCGTGTGATAACCGCCATGTATACGGGTAAAAATAGTTATGCCGCACGCAATAGCGAAAATGCTCGCCATAACCGCAAAGTGCTGCGGCCAAATACAAAATGCAATAAATAGCGCTATTGTTTCAGTGCCTTCGGTTAAGCCGTTTAAGTAGTAAAAGCTTTTGTATTTAAATTGCGGTTTTTCGAGTTTAAATTTTTCGGCGGCAATCGCAAAAGCTAAAAAGCTTGAGCCCGTACCAATAAAAGTGGCAAGTAATAACGATCCCGCTATCGCGTTTTGCTCAGGGTTTGCCAAAATAAAGCCAAGCGGAATAGCCGCATAAAATAAAAAGTCGAGTGTGATATCTAAAAAGCCACCCGCGCTTGAACTTTGATTTGCATAGCGTGCTAATGCGCCATCAAGCCCATCTAAAATTCGATTTAAAGCAATGGCAACTAATGCGCCGTACCACATTTCAAACGCCAGTAATGGCACGGCTAATAAGCCAACTAAAAAGCCTACAACGGTTAGCTGATCGGCAGTTATGCCGCGTTTATGTATAAGCATAACCACAGGTGTTAAAAGTGGCTTAATTATAGGGGTGATAAATTTGTCTAGCATGTTTGTTGCCTTATGCGTATTAAAGCCACGAATTAAAGTGCGCTATTTAAAGTAATGAGTTTGCCATTTGCAGCGTCGGCGTCGCTATGGTCATGAGTAACCATAATTGCTGGTAGCTTATGATCGCGTATTTGGCTAAACACGAGTTCGCGTGTATCAACACGCAGTTGGGTGTCGAGTTTGCTAAAGGGTTCGTCGAGTAAAATGGCTTTAGGTTCGCTCAGCAGCATACGTAATAATGCAACACGGGCTTGTTGCCCACCCGATAAGTTATCGGGGTGACGATTACCCATATCTTTAAGACCTACTTGTTCAAGCGCGTGTTCTATTTTTTCAAGACGTTGTTTTTTATTGCCTTTGGGCATTGCAAAGGCAATGTTACCAGCAACAGTTAAATGCGAAAACAATAAAGCGTCTTGATAAAGCACTCCAATATGGCGCAAGTGTGGAGGGGTGTTATCGATATTTTGACCATTAAGCCACACCTCACCATTGGCCTTAAAGCTACTTGGTAAAGTACCCGTAAGCCAATTTAATAAGCTTGATTTACCACTGCCTGATGGGCCCATAATAGTCAGAATTTCACCGCCATTAACTTGCTCGTTTAAGCTAAGTAACAGCTCATTTTGGCGATAAAGCTGACAATTTTTAATCTGTAACGATGACTGCATTAAAAAACCTTAACCCTGATAGTGTTAAACATGGGTGCTTTAAATATGTGCACGTTTAAACACGTGCACTTTTGAAAAAATATTTAGGTAAACCCCATGCCAGTATAAATCCAATAAGTGGCAACGCCATTTGCATAATAGCGTACACGGCACTGGTGCGTCTGCTTGCGCCATTGGCAAGCGTAACGGCTTCGGTTGTTATTGTGGCTATGCGCCCGCCGCCAGCTAAAAGCGTGGGGAGGTATTGTCCAAAACTAATTGCTAAGCCCAGTGCGGCTGCAATTAAAATAGGGGCAAACAACTGAGGTAGTTTTACTTTAAAAAACACCTTGCATGGCGCTGCGCCTAGGCTTGCTGCAACATGAGCAAAACGAGGATCTAAGCGCCTATAACTGCTCGCAAGTGACAAAAACACATAAGGCAACACAAACAGTAAATGCGTAAGTACCACATTAAAAAATGCGGCTTGGTTATTTACCAATTGTTGTATCCATACTAGCCCAAACAAAAAGGCAATACTGGGTACTAATAACGGTAAGTAAATAATTAAACTGGTAAAACGAGAAATAGGTTTGTCACTCAACTGCTCTGATTCTAAACACAATAAAGTAAGAATAATGGCAAATAGTGTGGTTACTAAACCGATTGCTAGCGTATTAAAAAGCGGACTGCCCATTTGCATTAGCGCACTTTTAAAATGCAGTAGTGTAAATTGCTCAGGCATTGCATCTGGAAAGCGCCAAAAACCTGCAACCGACCACGTAACTAAACCAATAAGTGACAACAGTATAAAGCTAATTACTAATGTGGTGAGTACGACCGTTATTTTTTGCCAATAAAATCCGCCGTATTCGCGCACTCCATTAGTGAGAGAGTCGCTAAATAGCACTTTTACGGCCTTTTCTGCGCCAAGCCAAAGGGCTAACAAACCGCCTGTAACAGCCAGTTGTAATAAAGCACCTGCTGAGGCTTTAATACGCAGGTTTAAATCAACATCGTTAAACCAATGCATTATTGCAACTGCCAACGTGGGTGGTGTATTTGGGCCTAATATAAGAGGCATTTCTACACTTGCGCTTGCATAGGCAAGCACTGCTAAAAGCGGCAAACGCAGTAGCGGATAAAGACTTGGCAGTATTACTTTAAAAAAGGCGGTCATTGGGCAATAACCCAAGTTAAGCGCAACCTTATGTTGTTGGCGTAATTTTTTGCCAAGCTCAGGTTGAGCAAGTACGCCCAGTGCCATTAATAATAAAAAGGGAAGCTCTTTGAGTGTTAAGCCTAAAATAATACTAATACCGAACGAATCATGCGGAAACATACCGTTTGGCGCAAGTTCCCAGCCGCTTAACCAAGGCGACGCTAAGCGTGAAATCATACCTGAAGGGGCAATTAAAAACCCCACCGCAATAGCGGCTGCAGCATGAGGTATCACTAATATAGGGCTCAATAAACGCTGAATTCGGTTAAGCCACGGGCTATTAAAAAACGCAGCTAAAATCATTAAGGTAATGATAAATGCAAGCAGAGTACTTATTAAGCCCGTTGCAACGCTTAAGGTAACCATTTGAGTAAGGCCAGGTGTTTGCCAAAGGGCATTAAAACCTTGCAAGCTAAACGTTGTTTGCTCAAGTACGGGCGCATAACCAAAGGCAGGCAGCAATACGCTAATTAAGCCACCAAGTACGGGTAGTATAAGTAAAGCGAGTAAAAATCGCGGGCTAAATTTTACAATGCGCGTAAACATATCGGTGCTTTTATGCGTTTTAGGTTCAAGGTTTGTTACCACTTTATTTGAAATAACATTCATTGACTGACCCCGTAGCGCGTTTGCCAACCTTGCATAATGGCGTTTACCCAGCTTGGATGAGGTTCGCTCAATGTGCGTTTAATACTGTTTAAAGGCAGTGCACTTGGATGCGGTTTAGCTGTTTTAAATAAGGCTTGCTGATCAGGCGTTAACGTTGATTGAATAAGTACGCTTTTATCGCCCCATATATGCGCTTTTTGCTTTTGAGCTTGCGCTTCAGGGCTGAGTAAAAAATTAGCCACTAATTGCGCACTTTGCTGGTGGCTTGCATTGTAAGGGATTGCCACAAAATGGGTATTACTTAAACTGCCATCACTCATTGCGTAACTGCGAATGCTGTTTGGTAAATCATAGCGTTTTACAGCAGCTGGTACTTCAGGTGCTGAAAAAGTAAAGGCTAAACTCAACTCTGTATCGTCCACAAGGCGGCGCATTTGAGCACCACTTTGCATAAAATGAGTGCCACCACGCCAAAGCGTTGGGTGTAGTTTATCTAAAAAGTCCCACAGTGGGTTTAACACTTGCGCCGTATTCTTAGTTGTAGCTGGTTGGTTTAGCTGCGCTTTAATATTTTCGCTGCTTTGCTGATGCAGTACAACTAAGGCGTATTTTAAAAAGCTCATACCTAAAAAGTCAGGCGGCTTTGGGTAACTAAAGCGACCAGGGTTTTGTGCGCTCCAGTTTAATAATTCGTTTAATGTCGTCGGCAATTTATTGTTTGCATTACCATTTATTGCAATGCTGTCGTAATAAAACGTAAGTGACGCTTGCCCCCATGGAGCCTCCATCCCATTGGTAGGTAAACCAAAATCAAAGGTTACAGCAGGGTTATTAGCCGGATCGGTTAATGCAAAGTAGGGAAGTTTACTCGCCCATTGCTTTAAAAGCAGAGAGTGCTCACTCATGGTGGCAAAGTTAGCCCCGTTGATCCACATTAAATCTACGCTGCCTTGGTTGTTATTGTTTGCTGATTTTTCGGCAAGTACACGACTTACTGCTTCGCTGGTGTCACTTAATTTTACATGCACTAAGTTAATGTTGTACTTAGTTTTAACTTGCTGCGCTGCCCATTGAATATAAGCATTTATTTGCGCGTCGCCACCCCATGCATAAAAGTATACATCTTGATTGCTACCAAGTGTTTGAACTTGTTGCCAGCGAGATCCCTGTTGTGTGTTTATTACTAAATTACTTTTACTATTTGAGTTAATAACGGTATTAGCAAACGCAGTGCTCGAAAAAACAGCTAAATTTGCGATTGTACAAACGCAAAACGCGACACAGCAAAAGCTGTATCGCGCCTGTGTTTGCCAAAACTTAATGGCGAACATTTAAATCCCAGTTATAGTCTAAAAATTTAACTTTCATGTCATCATTTTTAAGTACTTTTTGCTGAGCGGGTATCAGTTTAAGAGCATCGCTGTATTGCAAGAAAAACTGCTGTAGCGTGTTTGTACCTCTAAAACCTTTTTCAAAGTCATCGCCGTACCATTTAAATATTGAAGACACGCTTAGCGTATTTTCTTGAGCCATATTACGTGTCATATCTGATAAAAAGCGCACTGTTTGCTCTTGCAATTGGCTTTCTAAATCAGTGGCTGTATACGCTTCTTCTCGAAGCGCTGGGCAACCAATACTCGCGCAATTTACTGCAAAGTGAATGCGTGGGTCGTTGTATTTACCGCTGCCACGTATTAAACCATGTTCTATATCATCAAGGCTGCGAGTTTTGCCAAGTAATGGCACAAACTCTTTACTCCATGGTGAGCTAAAAAAGCTCCCTAAGTCTTTAATTGACTTAATATCAGGGTACTTAGTCAATATAAGTTCAACAGTCCACGCATTATAAGCATTGATCAAAAAAGCGAGTTGCTTAGGCTTTTCCCATGCGTCAAATTCGCTTTGCGTTACAGCCGTTAACGAATCTAAATACGTTTTTAGCTGTGCATGCTCATGTTTTATGGCAGCGTAATCAACCTCAGTACTGTGATTATGGTTAATAGCGACAACATGCTTATTTAACAATGCATTCCAGCTATCGTGCATGTTTTGGGCTTGGGCCGAAAATGATGTTGCAAACGATGTTACAACTAAAGCCGAACCAAGTAGCAATGCTTTTAGAGGTGTTTTAAACATAATTAACCTCTACGCCAAGTGTGGTATTTTTCAAGCAAGTTAAGCACTTTTTCAGGTGCATGAGCGCGTTTCCACTCACCTGCTGCGTATTTGTTACCTTCAGCCCAAGTAGGGTAGCTGTGTATAGTACCGAGTATTTTGTTAAGACCTAAGCCGTGTTTCATTGCCAGTACAAACTCAGCAATTAAATCGCCAGCGTGTTCAGATACCACGGTAACGCCCAATATTTTATCTTTGCCTTTGGGTGTAATCACTTTAATAAAGCCTTTTGTAGCGCTGTCGGTAATTGCACGGTCTAGCTCTTCAAATTCAAAACGAGTAATTTCGTAATCTATGCCTTTGTCTTTTGCGTCTTGCTCGTTTAAGCCAACACGTGCAACTTCTGGGTCAATAAACGTAGTCCACGGAATAACACGGTAATCTACTTTAAACTTTTTAAGGTGACCAAATAAGCCATTTACCGCTGCGTACCAACCTTGATGGGCTGCCACATGTGTAAATTGGTATGGACCTACAATATCGCCTGCTGCAAAAATATTTGGGTACAGTGTTTCTAGGTATTCGTTAGTTACTACTGTGCGGTTTGTTTCAATGCCTAGCTCTTCAAGACCGTAACCTTTAAGGCGCGCACTTCGACCAACAGCACATAATAGCTCGTCGTATTCAATATCTATTTCTTTGTCGTTATGTTTAACAACAATATATTTTTTACCATCGCGCGTTTCACAACGAAGTGCTTGGTGCGATGTTAAAATATTAACGCCACTTTCGGTTAACGCTTCGTGAGCAAAAGTAGACACTTCAAGATCTTCTTTGATCATGATGCGTTCGCTCATTTCAATTTGCGTAACACTTGAACCTAAACGTGCAAAGCTTTGTGCTAATTCGCTACCAATTGGACCGCCACCTAGTACTACAAGTTTTTTAGGTGCCTCATCTAATTCTGCAAATTTATTCCACAATGTATCGCTTGTTACATAACCTGTTTCTTCAATACCAGGTAGTGGCGGTACAAATGGGCGTGCGCCAGTGGCAATCACAATAGTACGAGCGGTGAGTGTTTGCGTGCCACCGTCGTTAAGTTTAATTTCTACAGTCCACGGGTCTATTAATTTACCGTAACCTTTTACTACATCTACGCCTAAGTCTGTGTAACGCTCAACACTGTCGTGTGGTGCTACATCGGCAATAACTTTATGTACACGTGCCATTACTTTTTTGAACGAAAACTGTGGTGTTGCGTTTTCTAAGCCGTAGTTTTCACCGTGGCGAATTTGCTCTGCAATTTTAGCGCTTTTAATGACTGCTTTACTTGGAACACAACCATAGTTTAAACAGTCGCCGCCCATTTCGCCCGCTTCAATAAGGGTTACTTTTGCTTTAACAGCAGCAGCAATATAACTTGTTACCAAACCACCTGCGCCTGCGCCAATTACAATCATGTTACGGTCGAATTTTTTAGGTTTAGTGTAGTTTTTGTATACACGACGTTTTTTAAACACGTTTAAAATTCCTTTAGCAATGAAAGGGAAAATGCCCAATAAAGCGAATGATAAGATTAAGTTGAATGATAAAATTCCAGATAAGCTCTCTATTTGCGCCAGTTGTGTACCTGCGTTAACAAATACAAATGTACCGGCGAGCATACCTGCTTGGCTTACCCAGTAGTAAGTCCATGACTTTATTGAAGTAACACCCATTAGTAAGTTAATTAAAAAGAACGGAAACACCGGCACTAAACGAAGGGTAAATAAGTAAAATCCACCTTCTTTTTCAACGCCTGCATCAATGGCGGCTAAGCGCTCAGGAAAACGTTGTTTAATAGTGTCACGTAGTAAGTAACGCGATACTAAAAAGGCAAGTGTTGCGCCAATAGTTGAGGCAAAAGATGCAACCAATAAGCCTTCAACTAAGCCAAACAGTGCACCTGCGGCCAGTGTTAAAATAGCGGCGCCTGGTAAAGAGAGAGCAGTTACTACTACGTATAGTAAAAAGAACCCACCAATAACTAGTAATGGTGACTGCTCTTTATATTGACTAAATTGATCCATCGACCCTTTTAGGCCATCAAGTGTAAGTAAATGGTGTAAGTCAAAATGAAAGAACAGGCCGACGGCGGCCGCTGCAATCAATAATAAAAATATTTTTTTAATCATGTTCTCTCTCTTAAAAATTATGGGTCAGCGTAAGCTTGGCGTTAATTGGCAACTCAGGAAAAGCTAAAGTTGCGCCAAAGTAACCGCCTTCAAATACTGGGCGCCAGTTTTTTTGATTCGTTACGTTGTTCACATCTAATCGTAACTTGGTACTAGGCGTAAAAGCATAGCTAGTATTTACGTTTAGTGTGTACTGATCACGAATTTTTACTGTCGCCAAAAAGTCTAATGGGTAACTCTTTGTATATAGACCTGAAAAACCCGTTTGCCATTTCGAATTAATTGAATAATTTCCGTTAAAGCTGAACGATTGCTCAGGGATACCCTGTACACGGGTGTTTGAAGGTGCAAAAGCGGTAAAGCTAGGTGCGCCAACACTGGTACCTTCAATAATATCTGGACGTGAGTTGTCAAATGCATCGGCTACTTGAGCTGAATCTTGGCTACTTGCAGAATTATCGTAGCGAGCATCAATATAGCTGTAGCCAGCACTTAGCCAATAAGGGTAAGCATCATAAAATACTTGGCTTTCAAAGCCGGTAGTACGAATCCCGGTATTGCTACCATCGCGATTACGTAAACTACGACGTTGGCTGAATACTGCTCCATCGGCGTACCAATCACTGTCGGTGGGTGCGTATTTTAAACCAAATTCAACTAAAGTATTTTCGGTTGAAAAGTTTTGCGCGCTAATCGTGTTGTCGCCACCAAGAGACGTGCCGCCAGCCATGCTATTTGATGTGGCTTCGTTGTAACTTGCTGCACCATAAGTGGTGTAATCACCGTTTAATCGGTAGTTAAAGCTTATTTGCCCAGAATGTAGCTTATCGTTAATGCTATCGCGAGCTGCAATTTCACCCTCTGGCGCTATTTGGTCGTGCGCGTCTACGTCATAAAAATCAATGCGGTAGCCAACGCTTGTATGAAACTTATCTGTCCAATCAGAATCTTGCTGAATAGCAAAGCCTGTTTGCCATGAACGCGAATCGGTAGTGTCTGATAAGTTAAAGTCGCCACTGCCGTCATTATTAATATCATATTGACCACCAGGGGATACAAATACACCTGGGCTAATTTCAATTAAACGCGCTTGTTGTACATCAGTTAAAGGAATGCGGCGATTTGAAATTGGGCCTGTTAAATCAATAGGTAAGTCGGCTTCTGTTGTAAATTGGCTGTAGCCTAATACGCGGTTATAACGCACATCAAATGCAAAAATTGTTTGCTGGTCGCTATTCCAAAGATAGGTAAGCTCGGTACGGTTTTGCGCGGTATCGGCACCATCTATAATTTCAACAAAGCTATTTTGTGCAATTTCTTCGCGTTGTAAGTGCTGAAAATACGTAATGTTTTTTATTGATGCATTGTTTGAAAGTTCACGCTTATAAATGCTGTGTAATAAATAAGTAGTGGCTTCGTTTTGATTATCAGGATCGGTAAGCACTGTACTGCGATCTATTTTTACTTGCCCAGTTGGTGAGATTATTGAACCTGCTGCCGGTACTGTGCTGCCATTTGCTTGCACGCCTTGGCCGGTAATATAAAGGCCATTATCTATTAGCGCTTGAGTAGGGCGGTTAATACCTGCGTTATCGGTAAATTCAACTTGATATAACTCAAAGTTAATATCCCAGCTGCTCTTGTCATCGGGTAATACGCGTAATGATGCAAATAAGCTGTCGCTCTTTGTGCCTGAAAAGTCGTAGTAGCTGCCGTTGTCAATGTGCTCAGCACTGACTCTAAAACCTACCTTGTCTTTTACAATCGGTGCGCTGTAATCTACTAAAACACTGTACTGATCCCATCGACCTGCAGATACAGTTGCTTTGCCTTTACTTTCGTCAGTTGATGCTTTTTTAGAATGTAAGTTTACAAAACCACCGTTGCGTTGGCTTGAGCCAAATAATACCGGCGGCGCGCCTTTTACCACGTCTATCTGTTCTATAGAGTTGAACGATAACGGCACGCCAAAGCCATTATTACCTGCTTGGCGGCGTGTACCATCTTGGAAAAGCTCACCTAGTTGCCCACGAATAGTAGGTAAACTGGGTGCCCCAAAACCACTGGCTGAATAGGTATTAGGGCTTACGGCAAGTACATCTTGTAAAGTCGTAATATTGAGTTGTTCTATTAACTCGCTTGAAATTGGTGTGACTGAGCGGGCTATATCTTGTAGGGCTAAGTTGTCGCCAAAAGGGCCGTCTACAGTGGCGTTTTTAACCGAAAGACCTTGAGATTTAATAACTTGGCCTGCCACCTCAATGCGTTCTATTGCGCCATCTTTTGTTGTTTTTGATTCTTCGGCTGCAAAAGCATTAAGTGGTGTATTTAATATGGTGGCTAGGGAAAGTGCTAAATATGCGTGTTTCAAACGTTTTCTCTCTACGGTTAAAATGTTGTTGGCGATAAAGACCGAAAGGATTAAAAATAAATTTCAGTAAAATTTCGATTCTTTTTGTTTTTTAGAACATAACAAAACGGATGCATTATAAAGGTGGTAATTAAGTACTATTGTTTTATTAGTTGATAAAATATTAATAGAGCGATTGTATTAGAGTGAATGTAAATATTTGCTTTTAATGGGCTTTTTTAATTATAGACTACTTTTCACCTGCTAACATTTTAAAATTGTTAACTTTTACGCAGCATTTTAAAATTCCTAAAATAAGCTTCACTTTTATTACTACAAGGCTTAATTACTTTTTTATTTAAAATAATTAAATTTTTTTGAAATAAAAAATAACTTATACGGTCTAGGTTACTTCAACGTTTATTAATATTCATTTAAGGAAATTTTATGACAGGTTCAATGAGTTCTGATGTGCAAAACCGTTTGCAATGGTCACTTTTATCTTTGCGTTTAGGCGTATTTATTGTAATGGTTATGTGGACGTTCGATAAATTTGTAAACCCTGGTCATAGCGCACGTATTTTTGAACATTTTTACGGTATTAGTGGCTCATCTGATATAGTTGCTTATGTTATCGGTGCTCTACAACTTATATTAGTATTGGCATTTTTAGCGGGTATTAAAAAGCGCATAACTTACGGAATCATTTTTGTAATGCATGGCTTATCAACGCTTTCTTCGTACAACCAGTATATAGATGGCTTTAACAACTTATTATTCTTCACTGCATGGCCAATGTGGGCTGCGTGTTTTGCACTTTACTTATTACGCGACCAAGACGTGAAATTTACTGTAAAGTAATAAAACAATAGCTATACCCTTAAGGTTGTAGCTAAAAATACATTGGGCTGAGTTATTTACTATTTCAGCCCAATGTATAGCCTTTGAGCACTTCTTCTAATAATCCAATCTCTTTGTCATCTTCTAAAAATAATCCTTTTTATATTATTTCATCTTAAATATTGCGTTAGATCAAAGTTAATATATTTGTAAGAACAATATCGACAGCTTTAGTTTATGTTAGCTATACGGTTAGTAGGTTTTAATTACCTCAAGTTATTCAACTCAATGTTGTATAGAAGGCTCGTATGGAAAAGGTCAAAATTTCGTCAGTGCATCAATCATCAAATCGTTCAGTAAACAAGTCTTCACATAATCAAAATTGCGATGAATGGAGTAAGCTCGATTTAGCACAATTACAAGCAAAGCTAAAAACATCATCCAACGGGTTAAGCCAAACTGATGCCACACAAAGATTGGCACAATATGGACCTAACGAACTAGTTGAAGAAAAAACAAACCTACTACTCAAATTCTTATCTTACTTTTGGGGACCAATACCGTGGATGATCGAGGCTGCTATTATTTTATCGGCGCTTGCTAAGCACTGGGCTGATTTTTTTATTATTCTTGTATTATTGTTGTCCAACGTATTGGTTGGCTTTTGGGAAGAGCATCAAGCGGGTAATGCAATTGCTGCATTAAAAGCAAAATTAGCCAACAAAGCACGCGTTCGCCGCGATACTCAATGGCAAAATTTAAATGCCAGCGAACTTGTACCGGGTGATGTTATTAGAATGCGGATGGGCGATATAGTGCCTGCAGATGCGCGTTTGCTAAATGGTGATCCAGTAGAAGTCGATCAATCGTCACTTACGGGTGAGTCGTTACCGGTTGTAAAGTCGGCGGGTGAAACTGTTTATTCGGGCTCTATTATTCGCCAAGGTGAAATTGAGGCAATAGTATACGCAACCGGCGCTAATACCTTTTTTGGTAAAACAGCACAGTTAGTGCAAGGGGAGCGAACCGCAAGTCATTTTCAGCGTGCGGTGCTTAAAATTGGTAATTATTTAATAATGCTTGCTGCGGCTTTAGTGCTGCTTATAGTTATTGTTGCTTTGTTTCGCGATGATCCAATGATTACCACATTGCAGTTTGCACTCGTATTAACCGTTGCGGCAATACCAGTCGCCATGCCAACAGTGCTATCAGTTACTATGGCTGTAGGCGCTCGTTTATTGGCTAAAAAGCAAGTGGTTGTAACACGTTTAGCTGCAATTGAAGAGCTAGCAGGTGTTGATATTCTTTGTTCCGATAAAACAGGCACATTGACACAAAACCTATTAACGTTAGGTGACCCGTTTTATATCGAAAACTCAATAAATAAAGGCTCTGCTGAGCAAGTTATATTGTACGCGGCATTAGCATCTCGCTCAGAAAATAACGATCCGATTGACTTAGCTGTATTACAAAGCGTAAAAGCTGAGCAGCATCTAGATTCTTATCATATAGAGCATTTTCAGCCATTTGATCCTGTGAGCAAACGTACTGAAGCATTAATTAAAAATGCTGATGGTAAAGCGTTTAAAGTGACCAAAGGTGCACCGCAGGTTATTTTAGCTTTGTCGGCTAATATTGAGGTAGTTAAAACTCAAGTTGAGGCATCGATAGATGAATTTGCAGCACGTGGGTTTCGCTCTTTAGCGGTTGCTAAAACAGACGAGCAAGGTAAATGGCAATTTATAGGCGTATTGCCGCTTTTTGATCCACCGCGTGAAGAAGCAATACAAACCATTGCCGATGCAAAAGAAATGGGTATGAGCGTTAAAATGGTCACGGGCGACCAAGTGGCCATTGCGCGCGAAACTGCAAGTAAACTGGGTTTAGGAACAAACATTCTTGATGCTAGTGGGTTTGGTGCAACTGAGCATCATCAAGCCACACAGTTAGATGATTCTATCGAGAGCGCTGACGGATTCGCACAAGTATTTCCTGAGCATAAATACCATATTATTGATGTGCTTCAGCATAGAGGGCACATTGTTGGTATGACAGGAGATGGCGTAAATGACGCGCCAGCACTTAAAAAAGCTGATTGTGGTATTGCTGTATCGGGTGCTACAGATGCAGCGCGTTCAGCAGCATCAATTGTGTTAATGACCGATGGCTTATCGGTTATTATTGATGCAGTTAAAGAAAGCCGAAAAATATTTCAACGCATGAACAGTTACGCTATTTACAGGGTTGCTGAAACACTGCGCGTACTACTTTTTATGGCAATGGCGATATTAATTTTTAACTTTTATCCGTTAACCGCAGTCATGATTGTAATGCTTGCTTTACTTAACGATGCCGCCATTTTGTCTATTGCATACGACAATGTGCATTATCAAAAT
The DNA here is from genome assembly GCF_015864365.1 of Pseudoalteromonas sp. SWXJ133. Lineage (NCBI taxonomy): Bacteria > Pseudomonadati > Pseudomonadota > Gammaproteobacteria > Alteromonadales > Pseudoalteromonadaceae > Pseudoalteromonas > Pseudoalteromonas sp. SWXJ133. The sequence continues at coordinate 31,992 of NZ_JADYXJ010000016.1, read as the reverse complement.
AAGCCCGAAACATGGAATATGCGGCTCGTTTTGGGTATTGCATCTGTGCTGGGAATTGTAGGACCAATTGCAGCCTTTGGTTTATTTTACTTGGGCGATAAAGTATTTGAACTCGACCGCCCTCATCTTCAAACATTAATGTACTTATTACTTTCTGTAGCAGGGCATTTGACTATATTTTTAGCGCGTACCCGAGGTCCATTTTGGTCTATTAAACCGTCTGCTATATTAATGGTCGCTGTATTTGGCACGCAAGTTATAGCAACACTTATTGCTGTTTATGGTGTGTTTATGACCCCACTAGGATGGGGATGGGCACTTGCTGTGTGGGCATATGCTTTGGTGTGGTTTTTTATTAACGATGGTTTAAAGCTAGTGGCGTATCGAATTTTTGATCCGACAGAAGCACCCTTACTAGAGAAGAGTTAGAGCATAGGTTTAGATATAAAAAGTGGTTATAAGCCAAGTGGCTTATAACCAATAGTACACAAGGGAGTGTATATAAGGTGGTTCAATTATTTGTGAGTAAAGTTACTCACAAATAAAAAGTATTAGTGCATTGCATCGTTATACTGCTTTGCCAAGCTTTGTTTTTGCCCTTCGGTTAGTGCTTTACCTGCTAATTGAAATACTTCGTGTTCTTCTTCACTTAAATGATGATGTACTAAATGGTGCAACTTTTTAGCTGCAACTAACCATGCAGATGAGCTCATTTTGGTATCTTCAAGTTGTTCAATTAATTCATCAATTTCGTGATGTTCAGCTACGCTGTGGCGCGCTTTTTCATGAGTTAAGTCATCAAACATAAGTGGATTGTAAAAGTAACGTTCTTCAAATTTTGCGTGTTGTTCTAGTTCTGTTTTTAGCTCGTCCATTAGCGTGTGGCGCTGCTCTGTGTCGCCGTGCGTTTGAATAAGCGCATCTACTAATTCTCGTTGTTTGTCATGGTCATGACGTAGTGCTTCAAAAATATTCATAACTAATCCTTTTACAATTTATTTGCTTATATCACTAAAACTAGCAAACTAGATGCCAAATATTAAGTTGATGTATTTTATTGCTTTTATTTTGATTTTTTATTTTTAGGCTGCTATCACTGTAAATTTTACAGTGATATGAATGCAATAATTTCAGGCTTTTACATAGTTCAATTATAGAAGTGAGTATAAATTCCTACAGAACCTTACAAATATTTACTGGTTGTTTATTTTATTGCAGTGATAAAGTAGCAACATTATTTAGGTACAATCTATATGTATTACTTCCACATATAATACCAATCGGTATAAATGCAGGTAGCACGTTAACTTTATAGGATAGTTTAAGGATGAACATAAAAAGCCCCATCGCCGCATTATTGCTGTGCGCTTTACTAAGTGCTTGTAGTACAGCCCCACGTTCTGACCCTAACTTATGCATTGAAGAGGCCGAAACGGTTGATCGAAATGGCGCTCAAACAAGCTCAGAAGTTTATAATCAATGCATTAGCGCACAAATTAAAAAGGATGAAAAAAATGACACTTTTTTTGATGCTATAGGTACGTTCTTTTTTGAATTTTTTTGTAATGGTGGTAGAAAAGTAAATAGGCTAACTTGCAGCTGTAATTTAAATTAAATAAGTTGCGTAAAAATAGGATTAGTTATGAAGCAATTGTTGATAGCAATTTCACTTTTTTTATTACTAAGCGCTTGTGCGGCGCAGCCTTATGCAGGCTCGGCAAAATGTATGGAACAAGCAGATATTGCATACGAAACCGATACACGTAAAAATGAGACACTAGATAATGAATGCAAAGCTGCAAAAGTAAATACGCCTAATAAAGAGCTTGAGAATCATGGCTTGGTTGATAGAAGCCTTTTACAGCTAATCGTTAGCTTTTTAAATGGCGTATTTTAATAGTAAAAATATAATTAAATAAGGTATGTATGAGGGAAGAACTAAGAGCAAAAATAATTACCGTGTGCGATAAAAAAATAGCAGCTAAAGGCGAAAATGTAGGGCTTTCTTTTTATGCATTTTTTGCCAATAAAAACGACGACCCAGAGCTACTTATGGAAGCTGCTACTTGGTGGATACACACCCATAAATTAGATCATTTTGTAAAAGCACATAAAATTAAACAGATGGTTTTAGATGGACTTTAGTCAAGTAAATGAGCCAATACTTTTAGCTGTGTTTATTTAATCAACAACGACTTGGTTTCTTCCGTTTTCTTTTGCTTTATAAAGTAATTTATCTGCATGCTTAATAAGAACATCTAGTGTGCTTTTTACAGGGCCACTTACAGAGGCCCCTGCACTAAAGGTGATTTTTGTATCTGTAGGAAAGTCTTCTATATTACTGCAATGCTCGGCGAAGCTAATGGCGAGTCGGTTAAATATATCGCGAATTATTCGTTCATCAACCGTATTTAGTGCAAATAACCATTCTTCGCCGCCGTAACGACCAAACTGATGATCATTACATAGTGTTTCTTTTGCAGCTTTTGCAAAGGCAATAAGAACTAAATCTCCAACATCGTGACCAAAATGGTCGTTAACTTTTTTAAAGTAGTCTAAGTCAACAATTGCTATCGTCATTTTACCTTCACCAAGCTTTGCTTCTGCTGCGCGCATTATTCCTCTGCGATTAGGGCAATTTGTTAGATAATCTGTTAATGAAATATCGTGATATTTTTGACGTTGTCGAGCTTGCCGATAAAATAAAAATAATGAAGCGATCACTAAAATAAATGCAATAGCAGCGCTAAGTCGCCAAATTATTTTTTGTTGGTACTCTTCTTTAGCTTGTAGTTCACTAATGTCTTTTGCGTACTCTAGTTGCTGTATTTTTTCTTCTTTTTCTTTTACTTCAAACTGCACCTGTAGTGTTTTTATATTATTTTCACTGGTAGCTTCGTAGTGTTTTTTTGTATAAAGGAGCTTTTGTTCAATTGCTTCAAAAGCCTCGTCAGTGTAGTTAAGGCGTCGCTTTAGCTCATAGCGTTTACCTAAAAAATCGGCTTTATAAATACTGCGGCTGAATTTATCTAATTTTAAAAACACCTCATCGTTTGCTTCATTTGCTTGATCAAGTAAATTTAGTTTTATATATATGTCAGCTAACAAAATGAGCGATGCGAGTTGCATGTCGTGAACACCTGCAGAACGAGCAAGCTCAATATTTTCTTTAGTTAAAGTTAAAGCTTTATCGTAGTTTGCTTGTAAGTACTCAATACTAGCAATTGAGTACTGAGCAAAGGTTAAGCCTTTTTGCATATTAGCTTTTTTAAAATAGAGCAATGCTTTGTCTAGGTATGTTAAGGCATCTTTAGGTTTTTCTATCTCAAGCAATATATTGCCTAAACTCCAATATGCTTTTGCAGTAAAAAGCCCATCTTGTGTTTGCTCATATGCCGCAACCGCTTTTTTTGCATAATATACGGCTTTGTCTTTTTCGTTTAGATAATTGTATGCATCAGCTATTTTTCTAAAAAAGTATCCTTGAGATGCTGAATCGTCATCTTTTAATGCTAATTCTAACCCCTCTAGTGCAACATTTAGGGTCTTTTTCAATGAATCTGTATCGGTGTAATAGTAAGCAAGTGCTCGTAAAATAATGATTTTTTCTTTAGTTGAATGCTGTTGCAAGCTTTCTTCTAATTTTGTGGCTAGCGTTTGTGCTGGAGCTGGGTTTGGCTCCCTCGCTAGAGACTTGAGTTGTGATTCGAGAAATAATAAATATACACTTTTTTGATTTGGTAACTCTTTGTTCTTTAAGTAATAGGATAAGTGTGTGTTTAACGCTTCATATTTTTCTTGTCTAAAAAGTAACTCCGCATACAAAGCGGCCGCTTCTAGATGAAGGTTTTCCCAATTTTGCTCTTTGCTTATTTTAAACGCTTGAGTGAGTTTGTCTTCATTTTGAAGATAGTCTAATTCATTCAGTTTTATGTTGTTGATCAGGACTTGAGTTGTGCCAAAGTCTAGCGCATGTAAAGTTGCACTTAATGAGTCGCCGTTAGCTGAGGCAAGCTTACTTAAAAGTAAAAATAAAAGGAGAACAATATACTTTGCCCATAAAGTATTACCTAAAACCTTTATTTGTGTATTGTTAGTCATGTAAATCCTTTGCTGACTTATTTTTATTAGTGAAATACTTTTCTACATTGCTTAATAAACTTGGGCTTGAACAGTTTTTTATACTCATTATTGAAAAAATAAGACCATAAACGATATCAATTTAATTAATAAAAACCAACACATTGTATAATATAGTCGTTGTGGCTATGTGTTTTTATTAAAAATCAGCAGCTACTTCAAACTCTAATCGTTTAAGTGTAATTGGGTGAGTAAATGCTAAATACTCAGCGTGTAAATGTAATCTATCTGCTTTTTGTCCGTAATGTGTGTCGCCTATAATTGGTATGTTTAAACCTAAACTGTGCGCGCAATGTACTCTTAATTGATGAGTTCGCCCTGTTTTAGGGTATAACTGTAATCGGGTAATATTGTTGTTACGCTCTAAAACCTGCCAGGTAGTAAGTGATGGCTTACCATGTTTGTAACACACCATTTGGCGCGGTTTATCATCAAAGTCGAGCACTAAGGGTAAATCAATTACTCCGCTATCCTCAGCTACGTTACCATTAACTAATGCGACATAACGTTTATCTATGGTGCGTTCAATAAACTGCTTTTGCAGTGCTTTGTGCACGCGTTTATTAAGTGCAATCATCAATAACCCAGAAGTCGACATATCTAATCTGTGTACAATTAGCGGGCCTGATGCCTCTGGAAACTGCGTCTTGATTCGCATATAAACTGAGTCATCAATATTAACGCCAGGCACTGATAAAAACTCAGCGGGCTTATTTACCACAAGTAAGTCGTCATCTTTATAAACAATACTTAAATCTTTACCCTGAGCTGGGTTGATAAGTAGCGGGTTATCTTCAACATCTAAACCCTTTAGCATGTGCCCAAGTATTGGTTGGCATTTACTGTAACAAGAAGGGTAGTAGTTTTTATGCTGCCTAATTGCTGATTTAGGCGCAGCTCCCCACCAAAATTCAGCCATAGCAAGTGGCTTTAAGTCATGTTTATAGGCGTATTGTAATAATTTAGGCGCTGCACAATCGCCAGCACCCGAAGGAGGAGTGTGCTCAGGTAATGCTGCAAATATGGCATTTAAGTCTGTAGTTTCACCATTTGCATTTAAAAATTGGTACTGCGCAAATAACTTTTTTTGTAAGCTTTTAGAAAGCGTTTTACGGCGCTTTTTTAAATGAGCAATTTCATCAGAAATATTGATGTGTGTTTGCTGCAGTGACTCGATTATATTTTGCCAATAGGCTTTAAGTGCCAGCAGTTGCTTTTTTTCTACGATACTTTGCCCTGCAAGCTTATTTTTTAACTGCTCAAAATCACTTTCGCTAAGCTCTAATTCGCCTTCGGTACGTTGTATTTTTCGTTGCTGGCGACCGGCTTGCATTACTGCCTGTTGGGCTAATAGTGCTTGCTGGTAACTCTGTGTTGCATCATCAAGTTTGCTATTAACTTCATGCAGTTGTTCACTATTTTCTAACTGCTCAATTTGAGCATTAATATCGTTAATTATTTTACTTTGAGTCAAATAGCTATCGTCTTGCAGCTGCATGCTAGAAACAGGCGGCACAAAGCTAATATTACCTTTATCACCTTCAATTTGCCCCGAATAAGCACTTAAAAAGCCTAATTGTTGCTTAGCATTTTGCACCACTAAAACCCCAAACATTTTACCTGCATTTTCTGCTTTTAAATGCGTTAACGTTTCAAGTTGTTGCTGTAATTGTTTTGTGGCTGCTACAGCTAAAGGTTGCGGCTCGTAATAAAAAGGGAAAGTAAACTTTTCAGGAAGCGCGAGAGAATCAATATTTTGAGAAAATAATGTAAAGCACAAAGCAGAATTTGACATAGAAGTAAGAGAAAAGCATTCAGTAAAATAATTGAGCGCATAATAACATATTCATAGTTAAGCCACTAAAAATCTCGCACCCGCATATTCATAAACACTTTAAAGCGGACATTCATGTTTTATGTATCAGTATGGGGGGCAGTAAACCTAGGAGTATCGTTTGTTAGTAAAGTCTCAGTAGTAATATATCTATCATTATCAAAATACCTAAGCTTATCGATTCTCAATAATTGAGCGCATTTCGAAACGATGACTTACTTGATAGATCAGAGGCAAAAAATCAATTTACAGAATAACTTAATATTTAGGAGTTCTATATTATGAGTCAAAGTATCGCAAGTTTTATTACTAAAACCCTCGAACAAGCGGGCGTAAAGCGCATTTGGGGAGTAACTGGCGATTCACTTAACGGCATTAGTGAAAGCCTGCGAAAAATGGGAACAATTGAATGGCTAGGCACACGTCATGAAGAAGTAGCAGCATTTGCAGCTGGCGGCGAAGCGCATTTATCAGGCGAGCTTGCAGTGTGTGCGGGTTCTTGCGGGCCAGGTAATCTTCATTTAATTAACGGCTTATTTGATTGTCAGCGTAATAATGTACCGGTATTAGCTATTGCCGCACACATTCCTTCATCTGAAATTGGCAGTAGTTATTTTCAAGAAACCCATCCGCAAGAATTATTTAAAGAATGCAGTGTGTATTGTGAAATGGTTTCGAGCCCCAAGCAAATGCCGTACCTGCTAGAAACCGCAATGCGACAAGCAATATTAAACAAAGGCGTGAGTGTACTTGTGCTACCTGGCGACATTGCATTAAAAGATATGCCTAAAGCTATCAAGCCAAAATGGAACGTGCCAAAACCAGCAACGTATACCCCCGCTTTATCTGATATTGAAGCAATGGCGACTCATCTTAATAAAAGTAAAAAAGTAACCTTATTGTGTGGTGCTGGTTGTAAGGATGCCCACGACGAAATTGTTGCGCTAGCCGAAAAATTACAAGCGCCAATTGTGCATGCTATGCGTGGTAAAGAGTTTATTGAATACGATAACCCTTATGATGTTGGTATGACTGGATTTATTGGCTTTGCGTCGGGCTATCATGCAATGCAAGAAGCCGATACGTTATTAATGATTGGTACTAGTTTTCCTTATCGTGCTTTTTATCCTGAAAATACCACCATATTGCAAATTGATAATCAGGCTGCGTCACTCGGGCGACACGTGCAAATTGACTGTGGCGTGTTAGGGGATACTAAAAATTCAGTGACCACATTGCTTGATTATATTAAAGGTGAGCGGACAAGTTCGCACTTACAAAAATGTGTTAAAAACTACAAAGAGTCTCGACAAGATCTCGATGAACTAGCCAGTGGAAAAACCTCGCAAAATTTAATTCACCCGCAATACCTAACGCGTTTACTCAACGAGCAAGCGGCTGACGATGCTGTTTTTACTTGTGATGTAGGTACGCCAACAGTGTGGGCTGCGCGTTATTTATCAATGAATGGTAAGCGTCGCTTAATTGGCTCGTTTAATCATGGCTCTATGGCAAATGCGATGTCGCAGGCAATGGGGGTTCAATCTGTTGATAGAGACCGCCAAGTAATTGCAATGTGTGGTGATGGTGGCTTTTCGATGTTAATGGGCGATTTGATCTCGCTTAAGCAGCTTAATTTACCAATAAAGATTATTGTTTATAATAATCGCTCACTTAGTTTTGTGGCTATGGAAATGAAAGCCAGTGGGTTTTTATCAAGCGATACTGATTTAGAAAACCCAAGTTTTGCTAAAATTGCAGAGGCCTGTGGATTAAAAGGGATTCATGTGGACGACCCTGAAAAATTACCATCGGCAATGAACGAAATGATGAATCACTCAGGACCTGTTGTTTTAGAAGTCGATACCGCGAAACAAGAGCTTTCAATGCCACCGCAAATCAAATTAGAGCAAGCAAAAGGCTTTAGCGTTTACATGATGAAGGCGTTGATAAACGGCAAAGGAAACGAAATTGTAGAGCTTGCTAAAACTAACTGGTCACGCTAGTTAAGTTACTTCCCTGTTGAGTATTTTTGCTCAATAGGGAAGTGCCAAAGTAATAATCCCCACTGTCATTCTCGACCATTAATAAGTGATGGTTGTTTGTAAGTAATTGAACAAAAATAAAAAATCATATATGGTTTATCATTAAATTAATAAAAATACGCATAAAATGCCTCTGCTTCATAGAGGAGCGGAGCAATAATGAAATGGAAATCAGTTTTACTGTCGCTAGTTGTTTTATGGCTTATTCAAGCTCAGCAAAACAGTTTACGCACCAATGAATACGCAAATATAATTTCTGATTTAGATAAGGTTAGTGTGCTTGGCGAATGTGAAATTTCTACGGAGGTTACAAGAGAGTGGCCATTATCTTGGGCTATAAGCGGCGCTGAAATTACTGTTAAGAACAAAAATACTTTGCTGACAGCAACAACCAGTAAGTTTAATAAACCAGATCGTAAATTTCTTAGTACACACAATACTCATTATCACTTTACGTGGTCCAAAACCAAAAACAACTCTGTATTTGCATCATACATGGACGTAGAAATAGAACCCGCAGGTAAAGTTGCAGGCCTTATAATAGGCAATTGCTCTGATTACCCCGAAGGCCCAGAATTAATAGGGTATTTAGAACGTTGTAATAGTATTGTAGTGTCCACTACGTGTTTGTAAAAGTAGGTATAGAGTGTTGATTAAAATTGAAGACTTTTCTTTAGCATGGCGCTGGATTAGTGCGTCCCACGGTAATTTTTCTAAAGATACCTTAAACAAACTCAACCCATTGAGTGAAGATCAAGCAAGAGCATTAATTGCCGCCACACCCCTTAACTTTCCTGTTGGTGCAAAAAGATTCGACTCCACACAAGGGAGTGAATTAACACGCCAATGGTTAAAGGGCTTAGCGAATGACTCAAAAAAAGTAACAATTTGCTGGGATCAAGAAATAGCATTAACCCTTCCTTGGCTAATTTTTTGTAGTCACTGGGATGATTTTTGCTATTCATCAAGTGATGACATAAATCTGTATTTAACCTGAACTCTGGTTAAGAGATTTACTAAAGTATTGAATCATAGTGATATTTAAATTTATTTTCTCTAGCCAGAGATTTTTAGTGAAAACAAGGCGAATTTACGCGTCAATAGCTGGCCTATTGCAAGTAAATTCAACGCAGTTAGCGCTGAAAATAGCTGCTTGAGATAGATTTATTATCCAGAGTTCAGGTTATTTAGAAAGCGGTGAACTGTTTTTACGTTGGAATCACTATGAGGTTTTTGAGTTTGACTCAAGTGCAATGTAATGAGCTAAAACACTTAGCATTGGTATAAATTGCTACTTGGCAGTTGTTTTTAGCTTAACGATTTACTCGCTTTACTCAATCAAAGTAAAGCGAGTGCTCAGTATAATTTACAAACTCTTTTTAGGCGGTAGGGCTACGTTTGCAAATATTAGTCCTGCAACAAGCGACATAAATATTAAAAACGTTTGTTGGCCTATGTGCTCTGCATATACAAAGTCTTGGCCTTCAATAAGTGAGTTTAAGCCAATATACGTTTTGCTTCCTGGTACTAATACAATCAAGCCTTGCATGGCAACAATAGAGGCCGGCGCATTAGCAACGCGGTTAAACAAGTTACTAAATATACCCACCGATAAAGCACCTACAAACGTACCTAACGTGTAATCAAGGTACATAGCCGAGCCAATACTGGTGCCGTACGCTATAAAGCCTGATGCAATAGACCAAACTGCGTGTTTAAGTTTGGTTCTAAAAATAACGATTAGGCTGCTACAAAGTAAAAATATAGCCAGCCATGCGGTCCACTTTGGTAATGGCTCAGGCTGTACAAAGTCAGCTTGCCCAAAGAGTGCAAAGCCAATACCTATGCCAATAAAACCGCCAAAATACAGTTTAAATAGCAGCATAAACGAGTCCATGACTCGCGCAGTACCTGACACTAAATGCCGTGCTGCCAGCTCTGCTAAACCAAGCGCAAGTGCTAAACCAGGTATAAACACAATAATGGCCGAAAGTACCACCAAGCGTATATTTATCTCAGGTGTTATATACACACTTACTGCACACGCAAGTATTGCTGATATTATTGCTACTAGTGGCTCAAGCATATGAGCTACGCGTTTTGAGCGCCCAGACCAAAGTACAAATAAATAAACAACGAGAGTAAGCATTGATGACCAAATTACATCAATCCAGCTTGTACCCATTAACATGGCAAACGCACCACCAGAGGTTGCAAATGCAACACCCGTTGTTAGTTTGTTATACGGGTTTGGCATTACAAAAATAGCGTCTAGTTGCGCATCAACTTCTTGTAAACTTAGCTTGTCGTCAAGCATTTGGTTTACAAGGTCGTCGGTGTCGGCAAGTGAGCCTAAATCGTGATCGCCAGGGTCTACACGTGCAACATGGGTGTACTCGTCTTCGTGGCCATCGGTCCAAATAACAAACGTTACAGAGGTTGGCGACATAACAAACGACGATTTAAGTCCTAAGTATGTAGCCACTTCCATGAGGTGGGCTTCTAGGCGGTAAGCAGGCGTACCATACTTGTGAAGCATTTTGCCTAATTTAACGATAAATTTGCGTTTTTCTGTAAAGGTTGCAGTTTTCAAATCTTTTTGGACCAAATATTGCGATAACTAAGCTAAAAATATAGACAATACAGCTAAAAATGCCCACGTTTGATGGGCGCGATTTTAAACACTAATTGGTGTGTGTCTAGTCATTTTTAATCTAATTTTTTATTTTTTTCAGCTATCCATTGCGACATGTATTGAGTGCTGCGCATTGTATGATGTTTGAGCATTTGGCCTGTAAAGTTTTTTTCGCGATGGGCGTTTAAATCGTTACTTATTGAATCGACTTTTTTAATTAACTCAGCGCTTAATTGCGCTTTATCGTACAGCGTATTAAGTAGTGTGTTGCCATTATGCTGCGCTTGCTCAAAGTCATTTTGATTGGTGTACATTTCAATGGCAACACTGGCAAAGTCATCGGCAGTGTTGGCTATTTTACCAGACCATGGTAAATCGTTATGCATGCCCTCAGCCCCAACATTGGTGGTAACGCTGGGGGTTTGCATAATCATGGCTTCAAGCAATTTACCTTTAATGCCAGCACCAAAACGCAGTGGTGCTAAACATACACGTGCGCTTTGCATTACATCAAACGCATTATCGGCCCAGCCTTTTATTAAAAACCCTGTTTTAGGGTTATTTAGTGCCGTGGCTTTTGGTGGTGGGTAAGAGCCATAAATATGTAGTTCTGCTTTTGGGAGTTGCTTGCGAATAAGTGGCCATATTTTTTGTAAGTAAAGTACAGCATCCCAATTTGGTGCATGCCTAAAGTTACCTATAGTCATAAAATGCTGGCGCTGTTCAAACGTTTTTGTGCTTGCAGGTAATGTACTTAAATCAACCATAAAGGGTAGATGGTGCAATAAGCTTGGCTCTATTTTAAATACGCTATTTAGTAGGCTCATTTCATAACTTGAAATAATTAAGCTTAGGTCGCAGCGTAAAATAGCGGCAATTTCGCGTTTTGCTATGTCTGAGTGTAAATCGCTGGTTGTAAAATCACGCTCACCTTTAAATGCTTCGTGGCGAGCGTTACGCAGACATTGTAAATCTTCGGTATCTAAAATTTTAATTGCGTGTGGGCAATGTTTATCGATGCGCCAGCCAAATTGTTCTTCCATCATAAAACGGTCAAACATTACTATATCTGGATTATAGGCTTTAACGTATTCGTCAAAGCTGTCGCAGTTTAGTGCAATGCTTTGACTGGTTATGCCGAAGTCGTCAAGATTTACCATGTGGTCGGTGCGCTGCGCGGGCGTTGCAAATTCAACGTCCCAGTTTTGCGCTCTAAATGTATTTAATAACGACATCATGTGCGTTCCCGCAGCAGACGAATTTGGCTCTGGCCATACGTAGCCAATTACCAGCACTTTTTTCATTGGCTAGAATCTCTAATTTGTAAGTTTACATTTACCAGTGTTTTTACTGGCGGGGCTGTATTTTGTAGTAGCTCTTGCAGTATTAAAAGGCATCGCTTGGCTATATCAGTTGTACTTATAGCCACAGTGGTTAAGTGATCATTTATAACCGCGCTATTAGGAATATGGTGGCAGCTCACTACTTTAATACAGTGATGAGTTAATGAGTTAATAGCAGCAATAACACCTTGAGCAATAATATCGTTTGCACATACCACTGCGTTTAATGTTGGGTTGTGTTTATATGCTTCCATAAATGCATTTTTAGCGCTAAGGGCTGTGTTTACTGCGCAGTGAATGGGTGCTAATGGTGTAATGCTGTGTTGCGCACAAGCGGTATTAAAGCCACTTTGTAGTGCTTGTGAATCATTTAAAGTAAGTTCACTGCCTATAAATGCAATGTTTGTCACGCCTTGTGAAAGCAAATGCATACTGGCTACGTGGCTGGCTTTTTTATAGTCGGGTAATACACAAGGAGCTGCGCTAAAGGGCACTTCGCTCATTGCAGTAATTACTTTGTGTTGCGCGCTGAGCGTATCAAGCCATTTGGGGCAAGTATTTGCAACGGGGCAAATAATAAATGCAGCAGCGTTGTATTCTTTTAAGTTTTTAACTGCGTTTGCTTGTAGCTCAAGGCTATTATTACTGCTTACAATCATGGCTTGTAGGCCGTTGTCGTTTAACAAAAGTTGTAGGCTGGTAGCAAGGTGTGCCATAGCTGGGTTAGTTAAATCGTTTATTACTATGGCCACTAAATTTGAGCGCTTTGAGCGCATAGCAGCAGCATCACGATTATAAACGTACCCTAGCTCATCTATCGCTTTTAGTATTTTTTGTTTACTTTTATTGCCCACTTTATCGCTTTGGGTAAGTACCAACGATACGGTTGATTTTGATACACCAGCACGCTCTGCAACATCAAAAATGGTGACTGATTTGGCTTTGTTATGCATTGTATTTTAAGTACCGCAGTGGTGAATAAATAGCGCTGTAGTTTAGCTTAATCAGCACTATTAAGTCATCTTTTAGAGGTGTTTAACTTACCTTAATACTTTATGAACAAAGCAAAACGTGTTTATATACGCTTATAAGAGTAAAAAATAACAAAAGGATAAAAACATGAGCGCTTTTAGGCTGTTAGTTGCCTTTATTTGTTGTACGGCATTAGTACCAACAAGTTACGCCGAGCAGGGCTATCAAACCCCATCACCTGAACTTGCAGCTTTGGTTGATGCTAAGTTAGCACCCACTAGTTACTTATCGAGCGATGGCCAGTGGTTAGCGCTTTTTGAACGCAAACGTGTAGTAACCCTTGATGAACTTGCAAAAGAAGAGCTTAAGCTTGCTGGTATTAAGCTAAATCCCGCTAATTTTTCGCGCTCTCGTGTGAGTGCCAAATTTAGCGCTGTGGAGCTAAAGCATGTTCAAAGCGGGTCGGTTATTAGTATTAACAACTTACCTAATGGCATTATTCGCTCTCCTAAATGGTCATCTAATAGTCAATATTTAGCCTTTATTGTTGAGCAACCAACCCAAGCCAACTTATGGCTTTACAGCGTTGAAACTAAACAAGCAAAAGAGCTTTCAAGCGCTGCATTAAATTCGGTACTAACTGCCTCACCATATAAATGGCTGCCAGATAGCAGCGCCATTGTTGCAAATCTTGCTGTTAATTTTGGTAAACCAAGGCTTGAAAATAACAGCCAAAATGTAGTGCCTGTTATTCAACAAAGTACTGGCGAAAAAGCACCAGCACGTACTTACCAAAATTTATTAACCAGCCCGTTTGATGAATCACAGTTTAAGTTTTACGGCCAAGGGCAATTGGCTTACATAACGCTTGATGGAAATGCTGCGCCTATAGGGCGTTCTACATTACTTAAGTCATTTTCAGTTTCACCTGATTCAACAAATTTACTGGTAGCGAATATTAACGCGCCGTTCTCGTATCAAGTACCTTACAGCCGCTTTGCAAGCACGTGGCAAATATTAGGGATGCGCGGCTATGCATTAGCAGAGCTGGCAAAACAGCCACTTGCCGATAACATTCCACAAGGTTACGACAGTGTACGCACTGGCCGCCGAGACTTTGAATGGCGAGCCGATCAAGGTGCTGAAGTTATTTGGGCCGAGGCACAAGATGGAGGCGACATGAAAACTGACGTTGAGCATCATGATTATGTTTACAGCTTACGTGCACCATTTAAACGCGAGCCTAAATTATTTGCCAAAGTAGAACGCCGTTATGCGGGAATGGAGTGGGGCAACGAAAACGTAGCAATGCTTAGTGATTGGCGCTTTAGCGATCGCCAAGTACGTACTTATATAGTACAACCACGAAATGCCGACAGAAATCGCGTTTTATTTTCAGAGCGTAGTTACAACGATGCGTACAAAGACCCTGGTAATGCAATTTACGAGCGCAATGATTTAGGCGCAAACGTAATTAAAATTGTAGGCGGGCGTTATATTTACCTTCGCGGTAATGGAGCTTCAGAGCAAGGTAATATCCCGTTTTTAGACCAATACGATGTTAAAACAAATAGCAGCAAGCGTTTATGGGAATCAAAAGCGCCATACTACGAGCGTGTACGCGCACTGCTTGACGACGAAGGTGAGCGATTTATTACTATTCGTGAATCTAAAACTGAGCAACCTAACTTTTTTATACGCGATTTAGGCAACGACACGCTAACGCAGTTAACGACATTTGAGCACCCGTATCCTGCCTTTAAAGGGGTAACTAAAGAGCAATTACGTTATAAACGCGACGACGGTGTTGAGCTTTCGGGCACGCTTTATTTACCACCAGGGTACGATAAAACACAAGGCCCGTTACCTGTGCTTATGTGGGCTTACCCACTTGAATACAAAAATAAAGCCGTAGCATCACAAGTACGCGAATCGCCTTATGCATTTACCTACATTGGCTATTGGGGTCCTATGCCTTATCTTGCTAAAGGTATTGCCGTGTTTGACGATCCTAAAATGCCAATAGTGGGTATTGATGGCAGCGAGCCAAACGATAACTTTAGAAAGCAGCTAGTATCAAGCGCGCAAGCAGCTGTTGATGTATTAGTTAAAAAAGGTATTGCCGATAAAGACAAAATTGCCATAGCAGGGCACTCGTATGGTGCATTTATGGTTGCTAACTTATTGGCTCATAGCGATTTATTTAAAACAGGTATTGCCCGCAGTGGCGCGTATAACCGCACATTAACACCGTTTGGTTTTCAAGGAGAAGAGCGTGATTTTTGGCAAGCACAAAGTGTGTACGCTAATATGTCGCCGTTTTTCCATACTGAGAAAATTAACGAACCAATGCTAATGATCCACGGTCAAGAAGATCCTAATTCTGGCACTTTCCCAATGCAAAGTGAGCGCATGTACGCAGCCCTAAAAGGTTTAGGTAAAGATGCCCGCTTAGTAATGCTCCCTTATGAAGCACATGGTTACCGAGCGCGTAAAAGCTTATTGCATGTATTGTGGGAACAAGAACAGTGGTTAGATAAGTATTTGTTAAATGATACAGCAGAGCCAGTAGAGATTATTACTGAACCCGTGGTAAGTACTGGGCAATAGTAATAAACATGAGTAAGCAACAGCGCGGCTACTTATAGCCGCGTTTTTGCTTTTAATATGAGAGTAAATTAATGATTGATGTAGCAGCACTTGCGGTTTTTATTCCTACGTTCTTTTTTGTGTCTATCACCCCTGGTATGTGTATGACCCTTGCCATGACACTCGGTATGAGCATTGGCGTGCGCCGCACATTATGGATGATGATAGGTGAGCTGCTAGGTGTCGCAAGTGTTGCCATTGCTGCGGTATTAGGCGTTGCAAGCGTAATGCTAAATTACCCAGATGCGTTCGCCATTTTAAAGTGGGTAGGCGGTGCGTACTTAATTTACATTGGCTTTAACATGTGGAGAGCCAAAGGAAAAATGTCGGTCGATACCTCAAAACCAAGTGACGTAAGTAGGAAGTCGTTATTTACGCAAGGTTTTGTAACCGCAATCGCAAATCCTAAAGGGTGGGCGTTTATGATTTCACTACTGCCGCCCTTTATAAGTGTTGAGCATGCTGTAGCCCCTCAGCTTTTAGTATTGCTTGGTGTAATAATGACTACCGAATTTTTAAGTATGTTAGCTTACGCAACAGGCGGTAAAAGCTTACGTTTATTTTTAAGCCGTGGTGATAATATTAAGTGGATGAACCGAATAGCCGGTAGCTTAATGGTTGTTGTAGGCGCGTGGTTAGCATTGGGCTAATTCTCAAAGCTAATAATAAGCTTGTTTGAATGATACTTGTACAGGTTAAGGTATTTTTTTAACCTCAAATTAAGTAAATAGAGCTATTATACAAAAATGAGCCAAAAGTATTAACCTAAGCTGAACGCCTTGCTGTGGTTACATTTGTTTATTTTTTTGTTGTAAGTTATAAAAACTTCTTAATTTTCTGTGTTGCATTTTTTTACAAATTAGGTGATTCTAATTACATATTCAAGGAAGAATGAATTAAGTCAATAGCTTAGCTTTGTGCTTTCTTGCCTTTTTAATGTATAGGGAATTACCTCATGAAAAAAGCTATTCTATCCGCACTTATTTTTGTACCTCTTTTTGCTGGTTGTGTTTCAACAACCGATACTAGTACTTCTGCTAATTTAGACCGCAATACTGCAGTTGCAGAGTTAACTACTCGAATGGATACACTCGGTTATTTTCACCCGGTGGCTGTACAGGTAGGTATTGACGAATTTTTAAATATGTCAGCTATTATCCTTGAGCGTCAGCGCAAAGTTATGGGTGAATACCGCACACAAACTGATAACTACCGTGATGTACAAGCCTTTTTATATGCCCATCAAAAGTCGACACCAGAGCAACTTCAAGCTGCAATCGAAGAGTTTGACGCAGGAGCAAAAAATAAAGATGAAGAAATTGGTCATAAAATCGCAGCTTATAACTTAGCGAACGAAGGTATTTATCAGCAAAATGTTGAACTTGCGACTGATTTAACGGTAGAGATCGCCAAGTCTACTTATATTTTAAGCCAACACAGCACTGTCATAGCGAAAGTAACAGCTTTAAAAATGGGTGGAAATCTTGTGGGTTCATGGCTTTCAAGCGATGAAGAGAATGCAGAGCAAGAAGAAGATCCAAAAGATATAGGCACAGCGCTTATTAAAGCAAAAGATCAACTTGCGTTAGCACTCGAAGCAAACGAAATTATAGGACTTGAGCAAGCAACAATTACAGCTATAAATGAGCTACAACTTGAGCAAGAAGCGAAAGGCTAATGAAAACAAGCATTTTTGCTTTTTTAATAGCATTTGCTTTTAGTAGTTCTGCTCAAAATTGGCCTGATTGGGTAACCCAACCGCAAAAAAGTGATGAATATATTACTGCGATTGGTATAGGTGAAAGTCGCTTAGCTGCAAGGCAAGCGGCTTTAGCCGATATTATCACTCAATTAAGTGTTGATGTAAGTACGCAGCAACTACAAAAGCTAACAAAGCAAGATAACCAATCAAGCAACTATTTTGAACAAGCAACTACTTTAACTAGCTTACCGTTTACGTTGACTGGGCTAGAAGAGCTTAATGCGCTTGAGGAAAATAATTTATTTGCTTTAAAAATGGGTGTTAAAAAATCGGTTTTAGTGAAAAATCTTAAATCTGATTTATCAAAGTTATCTCGCATTTCTGCGCCAGAAAATAACAACGAACAACGCTTTATTTGGGCGCTTAAAAATAGTGGCGAACTTAATGTTACGACAAAAAAATTAGCAGTATTAGAGCACCTTTCCGGGCCTAAGCTATTTATTCAATCGACTTTAAATAATTTATTAACTGAACAAGCAAAAGCATTAAATGCTGTTTCTTGCGATGTGATAGGCGCTAATAATATTAGCACGATTAAATCTGCACTCAATAATGCACTCCCTCATAGCGGCGATACACGCTTATGGGTGCGCCCTCAAATACGCTGGCAGTACGCTAAATCTAATAATAAATACTCTGCTAAAGCTATTTTAACTCTAGCGCTTACGCGCAGTTCAACCCCTTTTAAAGTGTTATTGCAACAGGATCTTGTTGCGCAAGAAAGTGCTGCAACACAAGAAAATGCAAAGCAAAAAGCGATCAATAATTTAGTACAACAACTTAAAGCGCCTGCTAGCCAGTGGCTGTTTGATATTTAGGAATGGTAATGAAATTAATAAAAAACTTAACTCTATCAGCATTTACACTCGCCTTATTAGCAGGGTGTAACTCTTCACCTAAACAAGGAAGTGCTACACAATCAGGGTTGGTTAGTAACAACGCCTCAAATACCGTAATAGCCAAAAGTGCTTATATATTTAATGACGCGGATATAGCTATGCCTGCATATTTTGATACCCAAGGTCTAGAGCGTTGCACGTTTGATGCAAATACCGAAACTGATAGCTGTCCGCTTAAAAAACCAATTGTACGCATGTACTTTGATTTAGCTGGTGTAAATGGCAGTGGTATTGGTGTTGATGCTATGCGCGAGTTTGACAACCAAAACTTATTGCTAATGCTCGAAAATCAATTTGCAGGAATTAATCGCTTTAGAATAGTAACGCGTGATGATGATGCTATTTCAAAGGAACAACAATTAATTTTACAACAGCAAGGAGTGGTTGCCGCTGCCAAGCGTGCAGAAGTTAAAGCGTTAATCCCCGATTTTGTTGTAAAAATAGATTCACTAAGAACGTTAAAAACCGAAGGTTCAATCACAGATTGGGCAGACTATACATTAGAGCTGACAACTGGTGTTATAAATCCGCAAACACGTGAAAAGCTGTCGCATCCTAATTTAGGTAAAATTCGTGTTAAATCTGAAGATGTACGCGATCGCTCGGAGCTAAAATTTACGACTGTAAGCGGGCGTTACGTAGCTGGGTTTCACTTTGACCAAAGTGCTCATGTAAATGCTGTACTTAGTGATATGGGATCGCGTGGTATTGATATTTTACTTACTCGTATGTTGAGTGAAATGCCTGCAACAGCACAAGTATTAGGTATTAAGGGTAGTAAAATTAGTTTAGACAGAGGCCAAAATGCGGGCGTATTACCTAACGAAACAATGATAATCTTTAGCTATGAAGCTGGATTTGTTGAGCCAATTGGCGTTGCGAATGTAAATCCTTCGCGCAGTAGTGCAAATGGTGAAATTATTCGTTGGAAAGACTCCGATGCAGCCGATGATGTTAAAAACAAAGCTGAAAATGGTATTTATCGTCCATCAAATGGTGCAAAAATATTTGCTGTTTCGGTAGGTACTCCTGCTGACTTTTTGGAGAATCGAACATGATCAAAAAGTTTGGCTTATTAGCATTATGTTCTTTGAGTGCGCAAGCTCAAGTGGATGTATTGTCTGATGGTACGCTACAAACACAGGCATGTGCATATGGACGAGGTAGTACGGCTATTTCGGGTGCAAAAGCCCAGGCTAGTGCTGAGCTTATTAGTTTTATTAAAGGTAATAAAAGCCTAACAACCCAAAGTGCGCAGCAACATTTAACAACAAGTTTAGATGATGATGCCGCCAGCTTATATGAGCAACAACGCGCCACGATGATGGAAGGTTTGAGTGCTGGGGCCGTTCCTTTAAATTACTCAACGCCTACGCTTAGCGGTAACGACACTTGCATGACTGTCAGTATTAATCCGCAAGAGTTAGGAGAGCCGCAAGAACAAAACTGGCAGCAAACCACTCAAAATATTAGTGTGACAGTAATAGGCCAAGGCTGGAAAAAGGAAGGTAAAACAGCACTGACGATTGCAGAGCAAGATGCTCTGCAACGTGCTGTATCGCAAGTTGTAGGTGTGTGGCTTACTCAGCAGCATACGCAATCGTCAAGCACGAGTATGAATATTGTTGACGGTAACGAATCAACAAATATGCAAGAGCTAATAGGGCAACAACTTTCGAGTCATAGTGAAGGGCTTGTTAAAGAGTGGCAAACGTTGCAAACCAAAGAGCTGCAAAATGGTGGTGTGGAAGTGACCATTATGGCTGTTGTAGAAAAAGCACCTCTCATTCAAAAAGCATCAAAATTATTGAGTATGATTGGTTCGCCTAGAGTACAAGTTATTGCGCCTGAGCCATTAAAAACAGAGCTAAAAATTTGGTTAAACGAGCAAGGCGTTGAAGTTGGTAATGCGGCTAGTTTAGTTATTTATGCAAAATCAGAAGTGATTAAGCGAGATAACAATAGGCAGCTTTATTTAAGTGCTGACGTTAGAGATTTAGCTGGAAATATTTATGGTCGATGGAAAAACGATCCTTCATTTATGTCGTTGCCTAATAATCCTGACGTAGAAAAAGACTTAATGGCTGTACATTTAGCGAGTGAGTCACAATCAAAAGCGCTTCATAACACCCTAAATAATGCATTTACTCAAGTTGTTGCAAGAGGGGGCTTAGTTCGTGAGGTCATGTTGCCAAGCAATAAGCTAACGCAACCAGAAAAATTGCATGATGTATTAAGTACATTAGGTGGAGTCAGCGATGTATCTATACACAAACAGCAGCAATACACGGTAGCGAGCCTTAGATTTAAAGGCAATACCGGTGAACTTGCTCATGCGCTCGATCAGGCATTAACGACAATAACAGCAAAAAACCTTTCAAAAATTACAGTCGAAGACGATTTTACACTCAGGTACAAATAAGGATAGACGATGAAATTAAAAATATTAACATTAGCAATGGTTTTAGCTATGCCTGCAATCGCAGCTGAAGAATTTAGCTTAACAGATATGATCCCGGCTCGCCCTGGCGCGCAAGTAGCGGGTGCTGAACAAGCACAGGTTTCTGGCGATGTAGTGGTTGCAAAAGATACAAACGTTGCAGTTGCTGTTGCTCATCAGGCACTGATGGATGACAACGAAGACGGTATTAAAATGATTCAGGTTGGCAGCGGCACCGGTATTTTATCTATTGGTAGTGCCAGTTATAACACCTACGAAAATATGAATGCGACGTTGCTGTCTAAACGCGGTGCTTATAACCAAGCTTATTTAATTGCGAAAAAACAATTAATTGAAAATATGAAAGGTGTTGAACATCAATGTAGCAATGTAGTGTCTGCAAGAATGGATGTTATTGATACGGGCGTTGAAGGTACGGCAAACGAACAAACTAATATGATGGAAGCGTGTACAGAGTCTGTATCGGGTTCGTTAGCGGGTTTTGTTACTTATGACGTGTACGACAATATTGGTGAGAAAGGTGTACGCGTAAGTTTAATATCGACTCCTAAAACACGTTCACAAATTAAAGGTAATCGTGGTGCTGTAGCAGTAACTACTGAGCCAAATGTAATTTTTCAACAAGTAATAAGTGATGTTAAAAGTGGTGTTTTACCACCTGTTGGCGCCAAAGTACTTACTAATGCTGATACTGGCGAGGTCATTGTTTTAGGTTATGGGTCTGCAATTGCTCGTCAAAATAGAAATAGCAATGTTGCTCGCAAGCTTAAAGGCGTTGCTAAATCACAATCGCAAACACGCGCGCGTTCTGCGTTGCTTGCCACTATCCAAGGTGAAAAAGTGTATTGGCAAGGTAGCTTTGACGAAAAGCAAATGGAAGGTACAAAGCAATTTGAGTATGAAGATCCTAATCTGAACGATCCGCAACAAGTAGAAATTTTAGAAGAAGACCGTAGTACATTTTTGAATCAATTAAAAACATCTGATGAGTACTCAACCGTTGCAAAAGGTAAATTACCACCGGGTGTAAGTGTTAAAAGCTTTGCAAGTGATGATGGATTTTGGCAGTACAGCGTAGCTGTTTATGCACCAAGCTTAGAGGCAACGGCACGCAAAGCAGCTAAAGAGATGGAAGGTAATAATGGTCAAACTGTTAACGGTGTAAGTCACCACGGCCACAAAATAAAAGCACACGGTGGGTTAAATGAAAAAGCGGCTAACCCTCAAGGTGCATCAGGTAAAGTAGCGAGCGAAAAGGAACTTTAATGCTAGCACCTATTTTAGCGCTTTCGTTGGTGGCTTCGGCCACTTTCGACTCAGAGCAAACAATTGAACAACAAACTGCTTTTTTTAAAAGTCAGGCTAATGGTCAATACGCCCGAGTAATGGCGTTAAAATCGAGTGCAAAAAATGCGCTTGAGCAGGCATGTCGAAATGCATTGACCCTGCCACAGCGCAGTATTATTAAAAATATTTTAGCTAAAAAGCTCAATATGACTTTGCCAGAGTCGGTAAGCTTTATTGAAGCTGAAATTACGGATTATAAGCAAGAAAAACAGCAAGAATGGTTAACTTGTACTGGTGTTGTAACACCTGCTGCGCAAGATATTAACGAAGCTGGACTTGCCGTTAGAGCTGCTTGGCAAGTAGGTAGCCAAAAAGATAAAGCAAACTTACGCCCTTTATTGCAAGTTGCATTGAATCACCCTACAACGATGTCTGATGCAGTAGCATTAGCAGCTGTTCTGTCGCCAGAGGAGCAACGTTTAAGCTATCTCGATAAATATTTAAAAGCGAGTGAGTTAAAACTCGATGAAGCTAAAGCCTCAGTTGCACAAACGTGGTTTGTTAATGAGCGTTATAAACAAGTTATCTCGCTAACTCAGCAATGTGAAAGCATAGATTGTAAGCGTTTAAACTTAGCCGCTCAAACTGAGTTTGATAATTTGTCTGCTGATGATTTAAGTAGTTATTTTTAATTTTATAGGGATATAAAAAATGGACTCAAAATTTAAAATACTACTAAAAATTAGTGCTTTAGCTTGTTTAACACTGAGCTTAAATAGCTTAGCCCAAACAAGTGACGAAGCCGAATTTGAGGCCTTTTTAAAAAATCGCCAAAGTGAGTTTAGTCAGTATGAACAACAGCAAAAGCAAGAATTTGAAGCGTTTGTAAGTGCCTGGCATGATGCGCAAAGTGCATATTTAAAACAAGTAACCCAAAAGTGGCAAGATCCAAGCCTGCCAAGCTCAAAAGTGTGGGTAAAATACAGTGATGATTTAAATAAACGCACTAGTGTAAATTTTGAAAGTGGTGAAGTCGTAGTTGAGTTATTAAATAGCCAAAACGACGAGCAAGCCGTTGAATATGCAAAACAGCAATTAAACGAGCTTTCACAAGTAACAGTAGATAAAACACTTGCAAATGATCCGGTTTATATTGCGGCTAATAATACCATTAATAGCAAAAGTTTTGCCTCAACGGGCAAGCCTTTAAATAGAAAAATAGAGCAAAGTAAGTCACCAACAACGACTCAACCTAAAAAAATAGCCGAGCAAACGGTGCTCTCTACTGAGATTGTAAAAGAGGTGCTCACTACAAAGGCACCTGTTATAACTAAACAAAAAGACAGAGTAACAATTAGCTATAAATTGCCTGGTAATACACTTTCGAACCAAGCAAAGCGTTACCTACCAGAAGTTCAACAGCAAGCCAAGCGTTATAAATTAGATCCTGCATTATTATTGGCAATTATACACACTGAATCAAGCTTTAACCCGCTTGCCCGTTCGCCAATTCCTGCTTTTGGTTTAATGCAAATAGTGCCTACTTCAGCGGGTAAAGATGTGAGCAACTTTTTGCAAGGTAAACCGCTATTACTTAGTCCTGAGTACTTATTTCAGGCTGATAATAACGTAGAGGCAGGCAGTACTTATGTGCATATTTTAAGTAATCGTTACTTTAAAAATGTACGTAATGAGCAATCAAGAATTTATATGAGTATTGCAGCTTATAATACTGGCCCAGGTAACGTAGCCAAAACGTTAAGTGGCTCTAAATCACTTAATCAGGCTAGTATTGCTGCTAATTCAATGTCTGCAGACAAAGTTTATACCTTAATGGTAAACAATTTACCTGCGCAAGAAACCCGTAATTATTTACAAAAAGTGGTTAAACGCACCGCTTATTATCAAGATCAATTGAAAGGAATTTAAAATGAAAAAATTATTACCAGTTATAGCCGTTTTAGCTTTAGGTGCGTGTTCAAGCACTGAAAATACACAATCTGAGCCGTTAGCAAAAAATGATTCAGTGCCAAGCTGGGTATTATTGCCAGTGTCTGATAAAGGTTTAGCGTCGTCGTCATGCGTACCTTGGTCGGGCAGTATGTCTACCGACAGAGCACAAGCAATTGCAGCCGCTCGCGCCGATTTATCACAGCAAATACAAGTTAAAGCAAGCGTTATGGACAAGCTATACCAACGGAAAGCGCAAAGTAATGATGAGCTAAATGTTGGTGGAACGTTTGAGCAAGTAAGCAAGCAAGTTGCACAACAAAGCCTTGTGGGCGCTATTCCACAAGAAGTTGCCTTTGCTAAATTAGACGGTGTAAAGCAGCTTTGTACATTTGTTGTAATGAGCAATACACAGGAAACGTTTAATAACCTAGTCGCTCAATCTGGTAAGCGTTTAGACCCAAGTTCACGAGAAGCGCTTTATGAAGAGTTTAAAGCTCAAAAAGCGATGAAAGATCTTGAAAAAGAGTTAGATAATTTAAATAAGTAAAAACAAGTTAACGTTTTTTATATGTATTGCTGGCTTCGTTTTTACTAAGGTAAGCTGGCTTTTTTAGTTATAAAAGGATTACCCTTATGAAAGATATATTTTTCTTTGAATCGATGCTTACACCAAAAATCATTACCGTTGTGTACTGGTTAATGCTTATTAGTATATTAATTTCTGGTATTGTTACCATGTTTGCTCAGTACGGCGGTGGCTTTTTAACTGGTCTGGGTATCATTATTGGTGGTGCGATCGGTGCACGTATATGGTGTGAGCTATTAATTGTGTTATTTAAAATTCATGAGAACCTTCAAAAAATAGCTAATAAATCAGAGTGATTGGTTAAGGTTAATTATTATAATAATGGTAGTGGGGATACCAATCTTGCGGACCTCACTATTTTTCTTCACTTATCACCATCTTTTATTAGTTGATGTTTTTATTACCTCAGCAAGTTAAACCCTTAAAATAAATCTGTTTTATAGCTATAGAGCATCGCTTCAACGCAAGTGCGCGTTAGCTGCACCTAAGGCACACTCAGGTGAGTACCTAAGCAGCATTGAGCTCTTCAATAATGGAGCCGTTAGTGGCTTTTATAACAGCAGCTAATAATATTGCTTTTTTTAATACAAAGTTATTTTTAATCGGCTAGAGTGAAGGTTTAATAGCCTCATTACTAGTGGGTTTAACCACAATGAGCATTATGGTAGTAACGGTAAAACCTAAAATAGAACGCTTTTTAAAGAGCTAATACTTTGATCGCTAACGTATTAAAGCAAATAATTTAATACGTTTATAGTGGGCAGATGCATGAAGTAATTAGTTACTTAATTGAGTTTTCTACCGGGCAGCCTTGTTTACGGCATATACCTTCGTTACATAATTTGCATATTTTACGTGCCTCGAACTGCTCGCTTGTTAGGCTGCCAAGTGCTACTTCTATCAAACTTAAAAAGCTTTGTTTTTGTTCATCATTAAAGTTGTTTAGTATTTTAGAGGTGGCTGTTTCTCTGCTGCCTAGTACTAGTTCAACCCTTTTACTTCCTTTATCCGTTACGCATAAAACGACAGAGCGGGCATCTTTTACTGACTTTCGTCTTTCTACAAGTTCTTCGTTTTCAAGTGTATTTATTAATCTAACTGCACCAGAATGCGTTAAGCCTAAAACCTTGCTTAGTACATCAATGGTTTCATTCGGATGATTGTAAATAGTGACCAATGCTGCTTCGTGGCTTAAGCTTCGCCCGCCTAATTCGGCAATCTGTTTTTCAATGTCATTAGAAACAGAAGTAGCAAATGTGCCGATTAAATTTGATATATATTTTTCATTTTTCATAAATTTAATTATATGTGATTCGATCATATAAATATAGTGACAAATTAAGCGCTCTCATTTATTGTATGACTCAGTCATGTATGTTGGCTCGAAATTAGTTAATCTACTTCGAATATTACACAAATTACATGAGCGAGGACTTACCGCCAGCTCATCAGCTAAATAAAGCGATATAATTAAATGAAAAATGATTCAGAAACATTACGTTATGCAAAAAAGTTTAAAACTGTATTAGATAAAAAAATGGCCTACATAGATGAAGGCGAAGGTGATCCTATTGTGTTTTTACATGGAAACCCTACATCTAGCTTTCTTTGGCGAAACGTTATGCCCTATTTGCAAGGAAAAGGGCGTTTAATTGCTATCGATATGATTGGATTAGGAGATTCGCAAAAGTTAGATAACACCCATGAGGGCAGCTACTCACTTGCTGAAAACAGCAAATACACAAATACACATTTGCACTTTTAGAAGCGTTGGGTGTAAATAATAACGTTACCTTGGTGCTCCACGATTGGGGTTCAGGCGTTGGTTTTAACTGGGCTAATACACATCGTGATGCAGTAAAAGCAATTGCGTTTATGGAAGCAATTGTTACTCACTTTCCAACATGGGACGATTTTCCTAAAGATTTGCACGGCCCTATTGGCACTATGCGCTCAGCTGAGGGTGAAAAAATGGTGCTTGATGACAACTTTTTTATTGAAACAATATTACCAGCGACCATTGCACGCAAATTAACGCAAGCAGAGCATGATGAGTATCGCAGACCCTTTATAAATTCAGGAGAAGATCGCCGTGCAATTTTAGCTGGGCCTCGTCAACTTCCTATTGCTGGAGAGCCTGCCGATACCGTGGCTTTAGTTAAAAGCTATGCGAGTTTTTTAGCTAACTCTCACGATATTCCAAAGCTATTTATTAATGCAGAGCCAGGTGCTTTTTTAGTTGGTTACGCAAGAGACTTTGTGCGCACATGGCCAAATTTAACTGAGGTAACCGTAAGCGGTATTCACTATATTCAAGAAGATTCGCCGAATGAAATAGGGGAAGCTATAGCAGATTGGCTACCCGTAAAAAATGCTTAACACATAAACGAGCGCCTAAAAGTAAGGTGTTATTAGGCATGCTTATCTTTTGAGGTTGAACTTGCAGTGGCGTGTTGGGTTTTTTAGGCAAGACAGAGCCTATGTAGTGTGGTTATTCCCCATAAATAAGTACTGCCATTGAATCCGCCCTAGGGGCAATTTACTCTGTGCTGCCCACTGGATTACACAATTCACTCCACGATTAAATTGTCTCTAAATAGAACGAATTTTAACCATTGAGGGCCTGTAGACCTTAGTAACCTGAGCAAAAAAACAAAGCACCCTATAAATTAGATGAATATGATAACCTCTGATCAAATGCTTACTTTCAAGTAAAGGAGATAACAAACAGTAATGCAAACATAAAAGCGATCTCCTGAGTTTAATTTTGGTGTTAAATTAGCAATAGACTTAAGCTAAGTTCCAACTGTTTTAAAAGGAATAACAAATGGAAAGGTTAACAAAAGAGCAAGTTCAATTTTTACCGATGTACGACGGTTTGAGCCTAGATAATATAATTGTAGTGACGCAAAAATCAGACGCGATAAGCGCGATAGAAGAGCTAAAAAAACATGCAATTTTAGGGTTTGATACAGAAAGTAAGCCTTGTTTTAAAAAAGGTGAAATAAGTGATGGACCTCACCTTATTCAACTTTCTACAAAAGCAAAAGCGTATCTATTTCCTACTAAATTTTTTGACAACTTCGCCGCGATCGAGGGTATATTGTCTGATCCAACAATCAAAAAAGTGGGCTTTGGATTAAAAGAAGACAAAAAAATTATTTTTAGAAAATTTGGAATTAGATTGGAAAATACAATCGAATTATCCTCTAAGGTCATGCATTTTGCTCAAGTAACGCAGCGTGTTGGCGCAAGGGCTGCTGTGGCAATGTTTTTTAATCAGCGTTTATCTAAAGGAGCACAGCGTTCAAATTGGTCTGTTTTCCCTTTAAAAGATCACCAAAAAATGTACGCCGCAAATGACGCTCATTCAGCATTACTAATCGAACTTGAAATAGAAAAACAAAATAGTAATAAATAAGACGGCTGCGCTTATATATTCAATTGAATACCAACAACACCATTTTTTAGGGTTGTTGTTACACGAACTATAGGCTATATAACGCAATAAAATTATATAGTTAAAACACTTTACTTTATTGCGCTGAGTTATAGTTATTTTTAACACTAATAACTAATTGGGTATTTAAAAGCTTATAACTTATGGCTCGTTAGTTAACAAAAAAGATGCGGTTTTGCTTATTTTAGATTGAGCTACATCGGTAGGTTTACCTTGGGCTACAATTAACCCGCCTTCATCGCCTGCACCAGGCCCTATGTCAATAATCCAATCACTGTTACTGGCTACTTGCATATCGTGCTCAACCATAATAACGGTGTTGCCGGCATCAACGAGCCCATTTAATTGCGCCATTAGCATGGCCACATCTTTAGGGTGCAGACCGGTAGTTGGTTCATCTAAAATATAGAGGGTATCGCCGCGTTGTGTGCGCTGTAACTCTGTGGCAAGTTTAATGCGCTGCGCTTCACCGCCCGAGAGTTCTGTAGCTGGTTGCCCCAAACGTAAGTAACCAAGACCCACTTGCATAAGTGCATCGAGCGCTCGCAG
Organism: Pseudoalteromonas sp. SWXJ133; assembly: GCF_015864365.1. NCBI lineage: Bacteria > Pseudomonadati > Pseudomonadota > Gammaproteobacteria > Alteromonadales > Pseudoalteromonadaceae > Pseudoalteromonas > Pseudoalteromonas sp. SWXJ133. The sequence continues at coordinate 3,417 of NZ_JADYXJ010000016.1, read as the reverse complement.
TATTGCAGGTTCATTTTCAAAAAAGGTATGCGCCGACTCAACTGTTAAATTAAGCACATCGGCAATGGTTTTATCCTTGTAAGTAACCTCAAGTGTTTTTTCGTTATAGCGTTTGCCGTTACACACAGGGCAAGGCGAATACACACTAGGTAAAAATAAAAGCTCTACGCTTACAAAGCCAACACCTTCGCAGTTTTCGCAGCGACCTTTTTTTACGTTAAACGAAAAACGACCTGCATCGTACTTACGTGCTTTTGCCTCTTTGGTATTGGCAAACAATTTACGAACATGATCGAATAACCCCGTGTAAGTTGCCAGGTTAGAGCGCGGTGTGCGTCCAATCGCTTTTTGATCAACCGTTATTAGGCGTTTTATATGCTCAATGCCTTGAGTAATTTTGCCCTCGGTTGTTATATCGAGCTCTTGGTCGAGCAGTTCGGCTTCGTCTGTAGGTATTTGTGGCAGCGATTTTTGCCCCAGTGCATCGTAAACAAGCTCAACTAAGGCTTGGCTGACTAAACTCGATTTACCAGAGCCAGACACGCCCGTAACGCTTGTAATAACGCCCAGCGGAAATTCTACATCTAGTTTTTGTAAATTATTACGCTCAATACCGCTAAGCTTTAACCATGCTTTTGCGCTGCGTTGTTGTTTGTTACTTTGGCTTAAAAGCTTTTCATCATTTTTAAAAAGGTATTGGCTAGTGTGCGAGCTGGTCACTTTTTGCAAGCCTTCAACAGGGCCGCTATAAACAATATTACCGCCGTGAGTACCTGCATTTGGGCCTACATCAACCACCCAATCGGCGTGGCGAATAACACTTACGTCGTGCTCAACCACAAATACTGAGTTACCCGCTGCTATTAGCTCATCTAACGCGGCTAATAATGCTTGTGTATCTGCTGGGTGTAAACCTGCTGAAGGTTCATCTAATACATAAACCACCCCAAACAGTTTTGAGCGAATTTGCGTAGCAAGCCTTAGACGCTGTAATTCACCAGGCGATAATGATGGGGTGGTGCGTTCAAGCGATAAATACCCTAAGCCAAGTTTGGTAAGTGCTTCAACTCGTTTAAGAATGTCGCTGGCTATACGCTTTGCTACTATGGCTTTTTCTGGGTTAGCAGCGTTGTTTTTAGGCTTTTTATTAGCCGCAATACTAAGGGTTTGAGCCAGTTCATTTAATGTTAGCTGCGAGATTTCGCCAATATCAAGCCCAGAAAATTTAACCGACAGCGACTCTTTTTTCAGCTTTTTGCCATTACACTGTGGGCATGGTGATATTTGCATATACTGCGACACGCGCTTTTTAGTACGAGGGCTTTGAGTGCTCGCAAACGATTGTAAAACAAAACGTTTAGCGCTCGAGAATGTACCCATGTAACTTGGGCTTTCTTCATTTTTAATAGCCGCTTGTGTTTGCTCAAGTGTGTACTCAGGAAATACCGGCACCGTAGGCGTATCGTCGGTAAATAAAATCCAATCGCGTGCTTTTTTAGGCAGAGTATTCCAAGGTTTATCAATATCGTAACCTAACGAGGTCAGTATTCGGCTTAAGTTTTTACCTTGCCATGCTGGTGGCCACGCGGCTATTGCGCGTTCTCTAATTGATTTAGTGGGGTCGGGCACTAGCAGCTCTTCGGTTACGTTAAATACACGGCCAATACCGTGGCATTCTGGGCACGCGCCTTGCGGGGTATTAGGCGAAAACGCATCGGCATAAAGTATACCTTGGCCTTTTGGGTATTCACCTGCGCGCGAGTACAACATACGTAGCGCGTTAGAAATAGTGGTTACACTGCCCACAGATGAGCGTACAGATGGCACACCCCGTTGTTGTTGCAGTGCAACAGCAGGTGGCAGCCCTTCAATTGAATCGACATCGGGCTCATCTACTTGATCTATTAATCTGCGAGCATAAGGCGATACCGAATCAAGATATCGATGTTGCGATTCGGCAAATAATGTACCAAAAGCTAGCGATGATTTACCCGAGCCCGATATACCGGTAAAAACAACAAGTGAATTACGGGGGAGATCTACATCCACATCTTTTAAGTTATGAACACGTGCGCCTCTTACTTGAATGCTGTGCTCAGGGTTTAATAAAGTCGATTGTGCATTATTAACCGCTTGGGGACTTTTAGGTGTGGTTGGCATGTAGTTTACTCCTGTTTAATAACCTTATGATTACGCGAGCTTTTCAAGGTATAAACCTTACAGTAGTCTCACTGAATGTGCGCTTATTCAAAATATGCATTAAATTATGATTGTTGTGCGTTTACATAATAGGTAAAAACTGAGAGTATAAATTTTCAACGATTGTTTTTAAAAACATAATTTAATAAAAGGAAGTTGCACTGTGTTTAAAGCCTTAGTTTTGATTTTTATCGTGTTTTCATCGGCAGTTGCTGCCAACACATCAAACACTCTCAATAGTGTATTAAATGTTGACCGTGCCATACCCAGCAGTATTCATTTATCGTTTCCAAACGATAACAAAATAACGCCTAAAAAATCTGACTTCACAATTTTAAATTACGTGCTTATGAGCAATAACGAAGGCGAGCGCTGGGCAGTTATTACGCTAACTAATTTATCGTCTGGCAATCGCGAACTCAATCAAGAACATTTATTAGCATTGTTTGCAGATGGCAGCAGATTAACGCCAATAGAATTTAAGCTCGGTTTTAAAGGTAGTGAAACACAATCAGTCACCGTCTCGTTTGCTGAGCATAAGTTTCCTATTTTAAGTGTGTATTCGAGTAATGAGCTGTAACTATTATTAGTGCGATCATGCTGCCTTAGGGTCTTGTTTTAAAGTTAAGGAATTACTATGAAATTTGAAGGTGCGCAACAAAATATGAACCTCGCATATTTTGGTGGTGGAACCGGTGTATTAGTGTCTGGCCTGGTTTGGTGTATAGCTGGCTTTGTCGCACTACTGCATTCAAATGAAGTAAGTATGCTTACACTGTTTTTTGGTGGCATGTTTATACATCCTTTAGCTATGCTACTTTCAAAAGCGCTTAAACGCTCTGGCAATCACGACCCTAAAAACCCATTAGGTAAATTGGCCTTAGAAAGCACTATTATTTTATTTGTTGGTTTGTTTTTAGCGTTTTACGTAGCAAAACTTCAAGCTGAATGGTTTTATCCAATAATGCTGATGATAATTGGTGTTCGCTATTTAATTTTTAACACCTTATATGGCATGAGAATCTATTGGATTTTAGGAGCTTTACTTATGTTTTTTGGCATGTTGTGTATTATATTAAATGCCAATTTTGTAATTGGTGTAGTGGTACAGTGATTTTGGCCACCCATTAAGAAAGAAATGTTATGCTAATAAGCATACAAATTTGGGTGAAAAAATGACGAAATTAAAACGCGCAACGTATTCTGCAGCAATAAAAT
>NZ_JADYXJ010000015.1:0-96103 GCF_015864365.1 Pseudoalteromonas sp. SWXJ133 | reverse complement strand
ATATCAACGGATATTACAACAACGTTAGGCCGCATCATTATAATGCCGGTTTAGCGCCAAATGAATCTGAGGTTAGATATCAAGATTCTAAAACTGTGGCCAAATTTTATTGACCACTACACAGTAACTTATTTGAGTTTCGACGCACATAAACAGCTAATTTATATAGCAAGAAAAAGCAAGACAGGCACCTTAATTGAACAAGCAAAGCTATCCCAATTAAGATGGGTATCACGTTAATTTATCCTCTTCAAATATATTTAAAACGTAGGTCGGATAAGCAAAGCGCCATCCGACACAGTAACTTATTTGAGTGTCGACGCACATAAACAGCTAATTTATTTAGCAAAATAAAGACAGACATCTTAATTGAACAAGCAAAACTATCCTAATTAAGGTGGGCAATTAAGATGGGTGTCACGTTAATTTCCTTATTCCAAACCGCATTTTCAACTCCTGTAGGTTCTATATTCTCAGCTTCAAGACGAAAATAATTCCATTGTGAGTCTAACCCAAATGATTCATACGTAAGTTTTTTGGGTTTTAACAGCTCGGCACTATTATCTGAAGTATGAAGAGCTAACATATCTCTTTCACTTGCGATTGATGCACCAGTTAAAGTTTGCCCTCCACCTGTGGGGAAAAACATGTGATTTAAGCTCTTTATTTTTGAGGTTTCAGCTAAAATTGCACAGATTGAATCTATATCTGTCCATGAGGCTTGAGCTGGTACTCCCGCAGGAAAATTAAGCTCCTGCAATTCTAGCCATTCAATTAAGTTTCTAGAATGGAAGTCTTTACTGATTTCAACCCATTCCTTAAATCTCGTTTTAAATTGTTCTGATGTTGGCCTCATTAAAGGGTTGTTATCTGTACATTCAACCAGCAAGTTATCAAGTTTTGTAGTTCTAACATCTGAGCAATATTTTTTAATAGAAAGAATCGAATTAGGGTTATATTGCCCGTCAAACCCTTTCTCTTGTCCAGTCATGAAAATCCAGAGCGTCTTGGCCAAAGAGTAAATATCCGCTGGCATTCCATCGGCCTCACTAGCATGTCGCCTCATCTCTGGTGCCATAGTAAACTTAGCTCCAACATCTCTTTGTTTAGGAGTAATATTTTCTTTCTTAGGATATTTAACTAGACCAAAATCAGAAAAACAAAGCCTTCCCTCATAAAATAAAATATTAGCGGGTTTAATATCTCTATGAGCAATTTTTTTATCATGCAAAAGCTCTAAAGTTTCAATTAAAGCAATAAAGCTTTCCGCAATATCTAAAGTGCTCTTCTTTTGCAATAAATCAGTGCATTCATAGGCTTTGGGCATGGTGAACCAAGGAGTGCTTTCTTCAGAAGTCTCAGGAATATTAGAATCAATTAAAGGAATGACACCATCAATTGAAATAGAAGATAAAATGTGAATTTCAGCTTTGAATCTTTGATAACTTACTTCATCAGGACTAAGTAAGAACTTCATAGCATGGTTATCAACCCCTTCTTGTGATATCTCCCATACATCTCCATTACCACCTTGCCCTAATTTTTTTACTAAAGTCCAACCACCAATTATTTTACCCTTTTTGCGTTTGATATTTTTCTTTCTAACGGCCTTGTTTACTGTCATCCTTTTTCCTAATTTAAAGTTTTATATAATGGTTAACAATAGAGCGTTAATAATATTGCATTTAACAGCAATAATACAAGCTAGCTTTTCTATCAAGACTTTGAAAAAAAATAAAAAAAACCACTCCAGCAAAGCTCGGATAAGCAGAGTGCGAGGCTAATGCTCAATCCCTTTGGCTTCAAAAGCAGCCAAAAATAAAGCCCCTTACGGGGCTTTGAGTTCAAGATATATTAATATTATGGAAGCTCAAAATATTTTCGATGTCTATATATTTTACATAGCTTTTCTTCACAAAACTCTAACTTCAAAGAGTTAAAAAACGATCCGTTAATATAGAAATACCAAGTATTTTGAGAAGAAAAAACTGTGTAGCCAACATCATGAAAAAGTGGTTCAATTATGACATCAAAATCAGTTCTCGTCGCTAGTGTTGTTGCTATTTCATCAGTTACTTTGATTTGAATAAAAATTGATTCATCAGCTTCTTTCAGGTTATTGAGCTTAAGTGGAAGTGATTCGTAAACATCCTTTTTTTTATCTCCAATTTGAAAACCATAGGCCGAGCCAACTGTTACCGATTCATCTATATACGTAAACCATAAATAAAATGGATAAGCTAATAACAAAGAAGCAATTACAAAAGATAGTGATTTAGTTTTCATTTTACTTATCATCCTTAAACTCAACTCTTTCAGATACTGTGCTGCCTGGTTGCATAGTGCCATTATTTACAAATGAAAAGCCACCATCAGCTTTATTAGCTACTGCACCTGCTCCTGAGTTGCTATTAACTCCGCCTTCCTTTTCTGGAACTAGACTATATTCCTGTCCACCTTTTACCGAATCTGCAATTTTCCCAACCGTGGCATCTGGGGCATCAATTTTTCTATATGTTGCTGTAGAACCTTCCCCACTTAAACTTTGCCAAGCTTTTGTATCGGTTAACAAAATTAAGATGACACCCATCCTAATTCTTAGTTCGCCACTCTTCAAATATATTTAAAACGTAGGTCGGATAAGCAAAGCGCCATCCGACACAGTAACTTATTTGAGTGTCGACAAACATAAACAGCTAATTTATTTAGCAAAATAAAGACAGGCACCTTAATTGAACAAGTAAAGCTATCCCAATTAAGATGGGTGTCACGTTAATTCCGTTATTAGGAGCATGACGCATGATAACCATGGCACCATAGCTCGAATATATGTCAGCAACTTTGCTTTTTAACAAGCTTGTGACGCATCATTACTGTGATATGAGATACATGATAATAAAATAAAGGCATCAATTTTGATGTTTATACATTAGCTCGTCTTGACTTCAGGGGAGCGTCCATATATGTCACGTTAATTTTTCATCAATACAGTGAGATTAAGTTACTGTATTTATTTATAAAACTGGGTAGTCTGTATACCCTTTATGATCACCACCATAAAAAGTACTCATATCTAACTCATTAAACTCAACATTTAACTTAAATCGTTGCGGTAAATCAGGGTTAGCAATAAATAAGCGCCCATAGGTAATGGCTGTTGCTTTATTTGATAATATACGTTCAGCTCCGGATTCTGCTGTATAATTTCCATTAGCAATATAAGGCCCAGTCCAAAATGTACGTATTTCATCTAAAATGGCTCTTTTATCCTCACTCAGTTGAGTAAAAGGCATTTCTTCATTTATTTCTAAAAATGCAAGGCCATGCTGATTAAGCTGTGATACAACATATTTAAAAGTACCTGCAATATCACCTTCACCTACATTGTTATAATTACTCACTGGAGATAATTTAACACCCACTCTATCTGCTCCCCAAATATCGATAGCATCTTGAGCAATCTCTTTAAGAAAACGGTAACGGTTTTCTAATGTTCCTCCGTATTGATCATTGCGTTGATTTGTACTTTCTTGAAGGAATGTATCAATAATAAAGCCACCAGCAGCATGTATTTCAACACCATCAAACCCTGCTTCAAGTGCATATTTACTTGCTTGAGCAAAGTCTTGTCGTAACTCTGCAATCTCTTCTAACGTTATTTCTCTTGGTGGTGTTGGCATTGCCATACCATTGACAACCATAGTTTCTTGATTACTTGGAACAGCTGAAGGGGCAACAACATCACGTCCTTCTGGCATTAAAGATTCATGAGAAGCTCGGCCTGAATGCCAAAGCTGTAAAAAAATAACACCACCCTCAGCATGAACCGCGTCAGTTGTTTTTTTCCATGAAGCCACTTGATCCGCAGTATAAATACCTGGGCAATTAATACCACCTGACCAATTATTAATGCGAGTTGATTCGGCAATAATCAACCCAGCACTTGCGCGCTGACGATAATATTCAGCAGTAATTTCTGGGTTAATACCTTCATGATCAGCCCTGTAACGGCTCATTGGTGCCATGAAAATACGATTTTTAACGGTATAGCGACCTATTTGAGTCGGTTCGAAAAGTACAGACATAAGAATTCTCTTTATTATGGTAAAAGGTTATAGGGCTTGGTCGGGGTGAAGAAAAATAACTTCTCGGATAACTTGCCAACGTCCATTTTCATATACAAAATCTATACTTAAATCTAGCATCATATCCTTTCCCGCTAAATTATTTTTACGCGATAACACGACTAAACCTGTTTCAGGGTTAGCTTCAACATGATGAAATTTTGCCCATGTGTTCATCGGTGCTCCGTTATTTTTATTTGCTTCAATCATCGCTTTAAATGCGACTTTATCTGCTTTATGAACTTGGCCACTCGGATCAATCATAACCACTTGCATGTTATCGTGGTAAATCAAATTAAGTGCATCAATATCATGATTACTTGCGCTTTTAATTAGGCTATCGATAGCTTCTTTAACTGCCACTTTATAAGGATTTTTAGTTGTCATTAGTCTTTCCTAAAAGTAATAAATTAATTATACGAGCCGTTAATTGGGAATTTATCAGTCATGTTACGATAATATTTTAGCCCCATTAGCATAGAAGCAATGGGTGGACGAGCGAACGGTACATTTGACACATCGACCATTTGTAAACAACCTTCTTCGTTGATTACAAAAAGTCCGGGTTCTGCAAAAGCTCGTTCGACATTCATACCATTACGAGGTCCAGAAATATAAAGGCCAAGCTGTTTCATTTGCTCAATAGTTAAATCGTAACCAACCTCAAAGTTTGGATTCACTTCTGACATTTGAATGGCCGTCCGCTCAGCCGAATCAGCAGAAATCGCAATAACGTCAACACCAAGTAAATTAAATTCAGGCAAGGCTTGTTTAAGTTCTTGCAGGTATCTAGTACATAAAGGGCAATGTTTACCCCGATATACAATAATCATTTTCCAATCAAATCCATCTACTGGCGTCGCTATATTTAAAGTTCCACCACCATATTTACTGATGCTAATGTTTGGAAATACTTGCCCAGCTTGAAGTACTGATACGGTCATTTGTTTGCCTCTATTAATTATGTATCGAACGATATATAATAATAGTAAGATCTTAAACTATAAGTCAAGAGATATATATTGAACGATACAAAAAGAATTGGCCGACCTCGAACATTTAATACTGATGAAGCTTTATTGGCTGCTATGAATGTTTTCTGGAAGAAGGGCTACGATGGAGCATCACTAAAAGATCTTACTCTGGCGATGGGAATCAGTGGCCCTAGCATGTATGCGGCATTTGGTGATAAGCGAGAACTGTATTTAAAAACTATTGACCTCTATTCGAATGTTGATGGATGTGCACCTATTATTTCTTTTGAAGCAGAGCCTGATATAGAGAAGGCAGTGATAGGCTTTTTAGAAGCCGTTATTGATTACGCTACAATTCAGAGTGAAGGTACTAACGGTTGTTTTTTAGCTTCATGTGTATCAACTAGTGTTGGAGAAGTTGAAGGTGTAAAAGAACGTATGGTCAATGCAATTAATGAAACTGACTCTAGACTTGCTGCTCGTTTTGATGCTGAAAAAGAAAAAGGCAGGTTACCAGAAAACTTCCCATCAAAAGAAAGAGCACGACTCATGTTTGACATGCGTCAAGGGTACGTATTTAGAGGAAGGACAGGTGCTTCGGCTCAAACATTAAAGGAAGATTTAGTACATCGTGCAAAAATGATTGTATCGAAATAAATTTAAAGGGTAGTAGTCAATTTAAGTAATCGATTTCCTGCCAGCCTGCTTTTTTGATTGAAAATCGACATCGCATAAGTTGGCCAGGGCAATCGCATTAAAATATTTGTAGCACTTTTAGCAACAAAATTAAGATGACACCCATCCTAATTATTAGTTCGTCAAAGTGTAAAGTTTAGGATAGATGATGAGATTGACGCTTGCTAAGACGCGTCAATTGCCAAACTGCTTTAGCAAATTAAGTACGATAAAGTACTTTAATTACATGCCAGCCAAATTTAGTTTTAACTAAGCGAAATTAAGATGAAAGGAAATTAAGATGACACCCATCCTAATTCTTAGTTCTTCAAAATATAAAATTTAGGATAGGTGATGAGATGGACGCTCCCCAATACAGCGTCAATTGCCAAACTGCTTAAGTACGATAAAGTACTTTAATTACATGCCAGCCGAATTTTGTTTTAACTAGGTGGGGCTCTAAAATTGCGCCTTTAAATGCAATTTTGTCAAACTGTGGAACCATTTGGCCGCGTCCAAATTCACCTAAGTCTCCGCCTTTTTTGCCCGATGGGCATGACGAATACTTTTTAGCTAAGGTTTGAAACTTTGCACCTTTACCTAATTGCTTAATAATATCTTCTGCAATCTCTTTGTGCTTAACCAAAATGTGAAGTGCATGTGCTGTGTTTGCCATGAAAAAAGCCTTTTATACCGTTAGCTAAAATTAAACGCGGCGATTTTAACACAACCTCATAAACCTAGCATCTACTTATACAGCAGTGTATTAACGCCTAATTTATAAATAATGTTTAGCATCATCAGGGTTGGGAATTCTGCAGTACTGATATTTTCCAAATAAGGTATAGCGGTTTAAAGCAACCCTATCGTATAACCAATTATTAAACCTATTTGGCAAAACACTAAATACGTTTGCTAGCTTGTATGGGTAACCTAGTTGCTTAACAACGTTAAAAAAAGCATGACTTTGTGTAAATGCTTTGCCATCTTCAACAAACACCATTGAGGCATATTCAGTTGTTGAAAAACCAAAGTGTGTTAACAACAATTCCCCTTTTGGAGATTGCACACTGCATAATTTAAAAATGGTATTTGTATCGTGAGTAATAATAAAATTACACCACGCGCTGCATAGCTTACATTGCGCGTCGAATAATATAATTTTTTGATTAAGCATTAATTTAGCTGCATCATCGCTCATAACACTTTCCTTAAATTAAGTACTTTACTGTTGCACCGGCTTTTTTTGTAATTTACGCTGTAACGTGCGCCTGTGCATATTAAGTTGCCGCGCGGTAACCGACACATTGCCATTATTACTATGTAATACTTGTTGAATATGCTCCCACTCTAAGCGCTCCGGCGACATAACTGCATCATCAATAACATTCGATACCGATGCCACAGGCTCGGTGTTAAGCGCTTTTAATAATGTTGCCATATCAACCGGCTTTGTAAGGTAGTCGGTTGCGCCTAAACGCATTGCCTCTACTGCGGTTGCTATACTTGCGAACCCAGTTAGTAAAACAATATGTGCTTGTGCAAGTAAACTACGCAGCGGCTTTATGAGTGCAAGTCCGTTATCGTCGCCTAGTTTCATGTCTAATAAAACAAAGTCGGGCAATAGTTTGCGCGCAACAAGTAACGCATCGCTTTGGTTATGCGCCACCTCGCAGGTAAAGCCTTGTTTAGTTAAGCGCCTTGCCAGTGTGCTGGCTAAATTAATGTCGTCTTCAATTATAAGTAACTTCATGAGGCGTTATTCTCAGTGTTTACAATAGCGAGTTTAACTTTGGCGACAGCGCCGCCATCTGCATGGTTAAACAAGGTAAGTGAGCCATTTAAACGCTCAAAAGTAACGTTTGATAAAAGCACAGCAAGCCCCATTCCTTGATCGCTTGGCATAAGCTGACCACCCAGCTCTGCTAATTGCGATGATGAAAAGCCAGGGCCAAAATCGCGAATTAACAAGTAAACGCATTCACTATGTAAGTTATCTTGCTGCCAACTCAGCTCTAATTGAGTTTGACCTTGTTTTTGATTAGCGAGCGCGGCGTTTTGCAATAAATTTAAAATAGCAGGCAATAACATCGCATCACTCAATAGCGTTGCCGCAATAGGTGGCGTAATCCATTTAATGTGCTGATCAGGGTATTGCAGTAAAAGTGTGTCTGTAATTTGTGTTTGCAGTTGCTTTACTGTTACATGTTCTTGCGAATTTTTAAGGCGTAATTGCCTTGAGAGTTTTCTAAAGTCGTTAAGCTGTGTACTGCACTGAGTAAGCGGCGCTTGCATGTGCTTAACAATAGGGTTGTTTGGTTGATCTTCTAATAACTCTTCAAACAATAGCTGTAAATTTGCTATAGGGGTCGCAAGTTGATGGGTTATTTGCGCAGCAGCGCCATCAAGGGTAACAAGCTGTTCGTTACGTAATTGTTTTTCACGCACGTTTGCAATAATACGCTCTCGCTCTTTAAGTGCCCTGTTCATTGCGCCAATAACAAGTGCAATTACACTAGCACTTAAAACAAAATTAACCCACATGCCAATAAAGTGACCACTCATATTCATTTGATGCATACTGTGATCGGGCATCTTAATCAGTAGCAAACTGTATGCGGCAATGGCTAATACTGCAATATAAGCCAATCCTTTTTCTCGCAGCGTAACAGCAGCTATCATTATTGGGAGCAATAACAGTGATACAAATGCATTGGTTGCACCGCCGCTTAGCGAAAGCAAAACCGTTAAAAATAATACATCTGCAGTTAGCTGCATCAACATACCCAAAGGTTTAGCGCGGCTTACATTACGATAAGCAAACAGGCTAATAAACTGAAAAACAGCCTCAACGGCAATAACAATCAGTAAAGGCAGTAATGCAATTTGATATTCTAGTAAAAAATAAACGCTAAGCACAGCAATTAATTGCACGGCAATTGCGCCGCTTCGCAGCATTAATAGTCGACTAATAGTGGGGTCGGTACGCATTAACAAAAGGTAATTGCCTAATCAAATGTTTAATAAGGTTATTTTAACGGGTATATGGTTTTTAATCATCATCCATCGAAATTGAAAACGGTGCACAAGGCGTTCCTTGGTGAAACACCATTTGCCATTGCTCGCCTTGTTTACGCCAAAGCGACATACGTAACGAGTAATTAAACTCCGCCCGAGCAGAGCGCCTATAAGCAGCTTGATAACTAAGTTGCACTACATCATCGCTCAGCATTCGGCCCTTAAAATGCTGATTATAAAACTGTGGCACAACCTCGGTAGGTAAGCGGGTAAGTACTTGGTATTTATTAAATGTAGTGCCGTTGGCAGCAATTTCGATAAATTCATCATCGAGTAAAGCATCTAATGCGCGCTCAGATTGGCGAACTTCTGGGTCTAGTAACTGGCGCTCAGCGTCAATCAAATGATTAAACAACGACACTTTTATTTTGCTGCTCATAACCTTCCCTATTGTTTATAAACTTGCCCGGCTTTCATAACAAATTGCACGTTTTTAAGTACGTCGATATTTTTAAGCGGTGAGCCATTCACACTGATAATATCTGCTTGTTTACCAACACTCAAGTCGCCAATGAGTGCGCTTTGCCCCAGCAGTTTAGCTGCATGTATAGTTGCTGATTTAATAGCTTGGGCTTCGCTCATTCCATTGTTTACCATTAAACTAAATTCGTTAGCATTGAGCCCATGACGCGACACCCCAGAGTCTGTTCCAAAAGCTATATTAACCTCATTTTTCAGTGCAAGTTTGAACGAAGCCTGCATTTTTGGTGTTACCTCTCGCACTTTATCAGCTATTGCCGGTGGCATATTTGGATTTGTTAGCACCTCTTCACTTACCGTTGCACCCGCTAAAAGCGTCGGAACTAAATAAGCTCCCGTTTTTTTAAATAACTTTATTGCCTCTTTATCTAAATAAGAGCCATGCTCAATAGAATCTACACCGGCTTTTAAGGCCGCTTTTATACCTTGTGTACCGTGTGCATGCGCTGTAACTTTACGCCCTAAGTGGTGAGCCGTATCAACAATTGCAATCAGCTCTGCATCTGTAAGTTGTTGGTTAACACCTGCTGCGGTATTACTTAGTACTCCACCCGTGGCAGTAATTTTAATTACATCAGCACCGCTTTTTATTACCTCACGTACCGCACGGCTACAATCATCAGCGCCATTACATATACCAATCCCGCCTGTAACTGCATCTGTAATATCTTTTCGATAACCGTGCATATCTGCGTGCCCACCGGTAGGCGATATTGTATTACCCGCTGCAAAAATGCGAGGGCCGTTAATATCATTTCGCTCAATAGCACGTTTTAGCGGAAATATAACTTTGTGATCGCTACCTAAATCTCGCACTGATGTAAAACCCGCATCGAGCGTACGTTGTAAATATTTAATTGAGCGCAAAGCATAATCGGCATCATATTCTGTTGCCCAGCGGTGAGGGTTTGCTTTAGCATCTCGCTCAAACGTAACGTGAACATGCATATCAATAAGACCAGGCATTACAAATTGATTTTTAAGATTTATAATATCGGCATCAGGTAGGTTAAGTTCTGCTTTTGTGAGGTAGCCGTTTTTAATGGCTGTTATTGTATTATCTGTTATGACTAACGTTTGCTCTTTTTTTACTTTTTGATCCTCGGATGCAAGTAAACTGCCCGCATAAATAATTTTATGCTGTTGAGCAAAAGCCCCATTTGCTATTAATGCCAGCGTTATTGCAGTGAATGTTGTTATTAGTGTTGTTTTCATACTTGCTCCTTTTTTATACTAGCATTACCTTAAATAACCTGTAATTGCGAATATTTACGACACAAAGCATGCTATAAACTAGTCTTGAAAGCCGTTTTTTGGTATAACTCACCCATTAGTAATACATGTCAGACCACCTTAAGAGAACATACTATGCCTTACGCACATATCACTGGTTGGGGTAAATGCATTCCACCAGCAAGCATTAGCAACGATGAAATTAGTGAAATAGTTGATACCACCGACGAGTGGATAACCTCGCGTACAGGTATTAAATCTCGCCGAGTGAGCCATGTAAGTACCGCCGAGCTGGCAACCGTTGCTGCTAAGCATGCTATTGCGTGCGCAGGCGTTGATCCTAAAGATATTGATTTAGTAATATTAGCAACCTGTACACCTTCTACTGTTGTGGCAAATACCGCCTCACAAGTGCAAAAAAACATTGGTGCAACAGGCGCTGCCGCAATGGATACAAACGCGGCATGTTCGGGCTTTTTATATGCATTGCAAGCTGCTACAGCACAAATTCAAGCGGGTATGATCAAAAAAGCAGTGGTCATTGCCGCTGAGCGTATGACCTGGTACGTAAACTGGGCACGTCGCGATAGCGCTGTTTTATTTGGCGATGGCGCAGGTGCAGTAGTACTTGAAGCGGCAGATACGCCAGCTGGTTTACTAGCAACCAAAACTGGTTGTGACAGTGAAGACCGCGATATTTTACACATCACTAACTTTGGTAGTGATTTAAATAAATATGAGCCAATTGGACCATCTGATTTATTATTTGAAGGTCGTGAAATTTTCAAACGTGCTGTTAAAGGCATGAGCGAAGCGTGCGACGATGTACTTAAACAAGCCGATTTGAGCCTTGATGACATTAATGTACTCGTTCCACACCAAGCTAACTTACGTATTATTCAAGCTATTCAGCATCGTTTAAAAGTACCTGACGAAAAAGTAATGGTTAACATTGGTGAGTATGGTAATACCTCTGCTGCTACGATTGCTATTGCGTTATGTGAAGCCGTTGAGCAAGGGTTAATTAAACCGCATTCAAATATTATGTCTGCTGCATTTGGTGCAGGCCTTACGTGGGCTGCAAGTTACATAAAATGGGGCGAACGCGTAACGCCTATTAGTGTAAGCGATGCCGCTTTACCGCCATGTGATAAAACCGGTTTAGAACTTGTAGCACCGGCCGTTAAAGCATGTAAAGAAGCGCAGCCAAGCTAACACAACATGTAGTAAGCAACATATAAAACGCACTTCATTAAGTGCGTTTTTGCTTTTTAAGGAATTAAATTTGAAACTTTTAGGTATTCACCACGCTGCGATTATTTGTAGTGACTATGCGCGTTCTAAACACTTTTATAGCAATGTACTTAAACTTAACGTTATTAATGAGCACTTTAGAGCTGATCGTAATTCATATAAATTAGATTTAGCCATGCCCGATGGTAGCCAAATAGAGCTATTTTCGTTTGATGGATCGCCCGCAAGACCAAGCTATCCCGAAGCACAAGGCTTAAGACATTTAGCTTTTAAGGTAGCGGATGTACAGATTGCAAAAACGTATTTAGAGTCGTGCGAAGTAAACGTTGAGGATATTAGAGTGGATGAAATAACCGGCAAAAAGTTTACCTTTTTTGCCGATCCAGATAACTTGCCACTTGAGCTTTATGAGGTTTAAAACTCATAAGCTCAAGTTCTTACTATTGAATCAAAAACTTATTTATTAAAACGATTTTGTAAGTAGTTAAATACAGCACGAATACCTAATGCTTCACCACCCGTTGGACGACCTGGTAATGCACGTAAGTTCCACGCCATTACATCAAAATGTACCCACGGTGTTGTTGGTTCAACAAATTCTTTTAAGTAAAGCGCTGCAGTAATAGCACCACCAAACGGTGTACTTGCGCAGTTTGCCATATCGGCTACATCACTTTTTAGTAAGCTTTTGTATTGCTCAAACAACGGAAGTTGCCAAACAGGGTCATGGACACTTAAACCTGCATCAATAATACCGTTTGCTACATCGCGCTCTGTTGAGAAAAAGCCCGGAAGCTCCGTGCCTAAAGCAACACGACATGCACCCGTAAGGGTAGCAAAATCAATAATTAGCTCAGGATTATCGTTTTGTGCTTCGCTTAATGCATCACACAATACTAAGCGCCCTTCTGCGTCTGTATTATCAATTTCGACCATAATGCCTTTGCGAGTTTTAACAACATCGCCAGGGCGAAATGCATTGCGCGATACTGCATTTTCAACAGCAGGTACAAGCACTCGTAATCTAATTGGTAAGTTAGCTGCCATAATAAGCTGTGCTAGTGCAATTACGTGCGCCGCGCCGCCCATGTCTTTTTTCATGTTACGCATGCCAGAACTTGGTTTTAAATCAAGTCCGCCTGAGTCAAAACATACGCCCTTACCTACTAGTGTAATTAATGGAGCATCTGTCGCACCCCATTTTAAATCAAGTAAACGCGGTTTATTTTCGCTTGCACGACCCACCATGTGAATAGTCGGGTAGTTTTGCTCTAGTAACTCATCGCCAATCCACTGTGAAAATTCGCCATTGTAAGTTGCAGCTAAATCTTCCATTACTTGCGATAAATGTTGCGGCATCATGTCTACCGCTGGCGTATTAACTAAATCACGTGCAAGTGTAATGGCATCAGCTTGTTGGCTAATACGCTCAAACAACGCTTTATCGCTAATGGCTAATTGCGCTTTTGCTGTTGGTTTTTCTTTATATTCACTAAATTCGTAACCACCAAGCACAAACCCTAAAGCAACTTGCTCTACAAAAGCGCTCTCGCCTTGAATTTGATAAGTACCAGTAGGAAGTGTATTTGCTAAATTACCCGCAGCCCAAAAATCATCGCTACTTTGCATTAAACAAAATACCTGGCTTAACTCGCCCGTTTTAGCATCAGGGATTAAAGCAACACCTTGCTTTTCGAAACCTGTATTAGTTAACCAATTTTGTATAAATGCAGGCTGCTGTGCTTGCCAGTCAGATAATTCGTTTTTAAGAATAAAAGATAAAGGAATACCAGAAGATGTATGACGTAGTAATGCACTCATTAAAAAGCTCATATAATATAAAAATGGTACTTAAGAGCATATCAATAAGCGCACCTAAAAGGTATCGCTAATTTGAAGGGATTTTAGCTACTTTTTTAAGCTATTTTTGGATTTTTGCTTTTGATTTTCTTGATTAATTTTCTCATCAAGCTCTTTAATCGATTTGTTCATATTAAACGAACTTGGCAGTACATCAACTCCCACCAAACTCCCTAATTTAACAACTAAAGGAATTGTAAGCGGGGCAAAAGGTAATACTGCAAACACACCGAGCCCTAACCCTTTTAAAATATCAACAAACTGTTCATTAGCGCGTTTTAACTCCTCTTTACTTGTTTGGCCTTGAGTGTAGCGCCTATAAATAGAGAGCATTTCTTTGGTTTCTTGTTTTTCTTGCGCAAGTGCAATTTTGAGCGCCACCATAGCACGGCGAAAACGCAGCTGTTGGCGTTTTTTACTAATTTTAACTACCCGCCAAGGTGCACGGTGAATAACTTTATATAATCGCATAACTTTTATTTTCACACAGCAGCACGGGTTCACAAAGAATAATTTACTTACAACATCCTTTAACTTATCCTTTGCACCAAATTAGTATTAAATACATACAACAACACTGAATATGACAAACCAACTACCGCAAAAACCCGAAAAACCAAAATCTGATGAATGTTGTGGTGGTGGCAGTTGCTGCCCCTGCGTGTGGGATGAATATAAAGAAAAATTAGCAACTTGGCGATGCGCACAAAACATTGAAAACACCACCAAAAAGAAACAAATAAATAACATTTAAATACTGATAACGCATTAATTTTCCTCTCAACAACCCTATTTGCACTTATTTAGTTCATTTTAGCTTTACTTTGCACCATTGTTGCATTTTTTCTTAAATTGAATCTTTTTGTTATCAAATGGTTAATTAGTAATTGCCCTTCCCGTTTTTTACCTATAGTCTGTAAATAGGACTTCACAAAAAGTAAGCTTAATTGATTAGGCTTTTGAGCTAAACCCTCAAACCTATGTGAAACAAAAAATTAAGTTAAAAATAAATGATGTGAAATTAGCATCAAAAATAAGAATTATTCTAACTGGGGAAAATTAGAATGAAATTAAAAAATAATGCGCTAAACCAAGCAATCAAATTTGCTTTAGCTACAACCACTGCAGGGTTGTTTTTTTCGGGTTCTGCTATTGCAGCAGACGAGCAACAGCAAACTAAAGTAAATAAAAACGTAGAGAAAATTGCCGTAGTAGGTACGCGCTCAGCTCCACGTTCAATCGGTGACTCACCAGTTCCAATCGATATTATTGGCGGCGAAGAATTAGAAAGATCAGGCAATACCGACATGCTTGAGCTTTTAAAAGGTGCCGTGCCATCTTTTAACGTACATCAAAATCCTATTAGTGATGCGGCCTCTCTTGTTCGCCCAGCTAACTTACGTGGTTTACCATCAGACAGCACATTGGTTCTTTTAAACGGCAAACGTCGTCATCGTGCTTCTGTAATTGCATTTTTAGGCGGTGGTATTAACGATGGCGCGCAAGGCGCAGATATTTCAGTTATTCCAAGCATTGCTATTAAACAAGTAGAAGTACTTCGTGATGGCGCAGCTGCACAATATGGTTCTGATGCAATAGCCGGTGTAATGAACTTCCAACTAAAAGACGCTTCTGAAGGTGGCAAATTAGAAATCCGCCATGGTCAATTTTATGAAGGTGACGGCGATACAACACAAGTGTCGGGTAACGTGGGTTTACCGTTTACCGACAATGGCTTTGCTAATTTAAGCTTTCAATATAAAACAGCTGATGCAACAAGCCGCTCAGTTCAACGTGCCGATGCCGCAGCACTTTCAGCTGCCGGTGTTCCTGATGTATCTTCTCTTGCACAAGTATGGGGCGCACCAGAAGTAAACGACGATATTACAATTTTTGGTAACGTAGGTTTAGAGCTAACAAACGATTCTGAATTTTACATGTTTGGTAATTACTCTGAACGTGATGTGCGCGGCGGCTTTTACTACCGTAACCCGCAAACACGTTCTGGCGTTTACTCAAATGATGGTGGCGAAACACTACTTGTTGCAGATTTAACACCTGATATGAGCGCTAACTGTCCTACTATTGCAATAACAGATGGCAACGTATTAGATGATCCTGCTTATATAAATGGTGTAGCGAACAACCCAGATTGTTTTGCCTTTAACGAAACGCTTCCAGGTGGCTTTACACCTAACTTTGGCGGCAACATTACTGATACTTCTTTAACTATTGGTACTAAAGGGCGATTCACTGGTGGTTTCTTAAAAGATACTTACTATGACTTAAGCGGTACTGTGGGTTTAAATGAATCACGTTACTTCATCTATGACACGGTTAATGCTTCTTTAGGTGCAGACACGCCACGTGACTTCAGTCCGGGTAAATATGAACAGCTAGAGAAAAACTTTAACTTTGATTTATCAAAGGGTGTCGACTTTGGTTTAGCTTATGATGTAAACATTGCCGGTGGTTTTGAATGGCATGAAGAAACATTCACTATCATTTCTGGTGATGAAGAATCTTACACAGCAGGCCCTTTAACAGCACAAGGTTTTGGTATTGGCTCTAACGGCTTCCCAGGTTTTAAACCATCACAAGCAGGTGAGTTTTCTCGACGTAACTATGCAGCGTATGTTGATGTTGAAGCACCATTTACTGAAGACTTTTTAATGGGCGTAGCGCTTCGCTTTGAAGACTACGACAGCTTTGGTACTACAACTAACTACAAAGTAATGGCTCAATACCATTTAACTGAAGATTTAAATATTCGTGGTTCTGTAAGTAGCGGTTTCCGTGCACCTACAGTTGGTCAAGCTAACGTAAGTAACGTACAAACAAGCTTAGACAGCGGCGTGTTACAAGATTCAGCGCTTCTTCCACCAACAAACCCTATTGCAGTGCAATTAGGTGGTACAGAGCTTGAGCCGGAAGAATCACAAAGCTATACACTTGGTGCTGTATACACAATCGGCGAGTTATTTTTAACGCTTGATTACTACAACATTCAAGTAGATGACCGTATTAGCCAATCAGATAAAATAAACTTAAGCCAAGCAGATAAAGATACACTTACAGCCGCTGGAGTTCCTAATGTACAAGGTCTTGCTCAGGTAAGCTTTTTTACAAATGACTTTGATACAACAACTCAAGGTATCGATTTAGTTGCAAACTATACTGCTGAACTAATGGGCGGTAGCTCTACATTTAGCCTTGCTTATAACTGGAATGATACTGAAGTAACTCAATTTAGTGAAATTACAGGTGCGTTTAAAGTTAAACGCTTAGAAGAAGATTTACCTAACCATCGTGCAACGTTCACATTGTCTCAACAATGGGAATCAGTTTCTGCATTTGCTCGTGCAAACTACTACGGCGAATACCAAGGTGTTCACGTTGATTATGATGCAACAGCTAAAACAGCAGATGCTGCAGTCACTATTGATGCTGAAGTAACTTACTTCTTAAATGAATCAGTTAGCTTCTCTGTAGGCGCTCAAAACTTATTCGACCAAGATGCTGAAAAACTTGATTTTGCAGATGCAACGGGTATCCCTAATAACAACTGGGGTGGTCAGTTCTACGAAACATCTCCGTTTGGTATTAACGGTGGCTTTTACTACGCTAAAGCAACATATACTTTTTAAACTATTTTCATGAAGAACCAAAGGCGAAATGTTAAAGACATTTCGCCTTTTTAATTTTATAGTTAATAAAAATAATAATGAACAATACCAATTGCATTGAATAAGTGTTCTATTATAGCGCTCAGAAAATAGCGTAATAACAAGGCGAAAACTATGATATATAGTTGCTCTATATGAATAATTTTTAACGCAGTGAGTACGCTATTTAATGCGATAGAATGATTATTTTTTTAATAAAATTGGTATAACTATGCTACTTAATAAAGCCAACCAACTACTGCAACAAAATAAACTCAAAGAAGCTGAGTTTCATTTTAAAACGCTATTAAATAGTAATCCCGAAAATGGTGAAGCTTTATTTGGCTTAGGCAGAATTGCCCTACGACTAGAGCGTTATGACGCTGCCGTATACTTACTCCAAAAAGCGTGTGAGCGCATGCCCCATATGCTTGAACCATTACATGCCCTTGCTGATGCATTTAACGGTGTTAATTCGCCAAACGATGCGTTAACGGTGCTCGAATACGCAAAAAAACTAGCAAGTCATAACCCAGAACCTCATTATTACTTAGCACAGCACTATTTAACACATGGCGAGTTAGATAAAGCCCATACAACCTTTGCTCATGCACTCAGTATTGGGGTATACCCTGTAACAGCTTATATTTTATTTGAACTTGTGCAGTTAGGCCGCTTTGATAAAGAGCATAATTATGTAAGTAATTTGCACCACTTACTAACTCAAACGAGCAATTTACGTTTAAAAATGGTGTGTTACTACGCATTAGCAAACAGTTACGATGCACTTGAAGATACCGAGCAAGCATTTAATTATTTTATATTGGCAAATAAATTACAAAGAAAATTAAGTGAATTTAACACTAAAGATTTAATCCCTTTTTACGATGAAATAATAAAATACAACACCGAGGAATTTATTGCCTCTGCCGATAAAAAATTTACAGGTAATATTACGCCTGTCTTTATTATTGGTATGCCTCGTAGTGGCTCTACCCTCCTGGAGCAAATATTGGCAAGCCATAGTCAGTTTTCGAGCCTAGGAGAAAGTACGAGTATTAGTAATAACGCGGTTGCTTTTATCGAACAAAAAACGGGAGTTGCTTACCCGCAATGTTTAGCGTATTTAACGCCTGACTTAATCAAAAAAGCCCGCGAGCTTTATATCACAACATTAAAAACAGCATCGCCCATCAGACCTTTTATAATAAATAAACTGCCGAGTAATTATCAGTCGCTCGGACTAATATATATCCTATTTCCAAATGCCAAATTTATAAATTTAAGTCGTAATTTTAATGCTACAGCGTTTTCTATTTTCACTAATTACTTTGCCGAAAACGAGCCTTATTTTTGCTCACTACCTGAGTTTAAGCTTTATCATAGTGTGTATGAAAAACTGATGAGCCATTGGCACTCCTTTAAAGGTATGCCAATTTATGATGTCAGTTACGAAGATTTAGTGAGTAACCCAAAAGAGCTGCTAACGCAGTTACTTGGTTTTTTAAACTGTCATTTTGAAGAGCGCTGCTTAGCGTTTTATAAACAAAAAACACCGGTAACCACGTTGAGTAAACATGCTATTCGCCAACCTATTAATAACGCCGCAATCGCTAAGTGGGAGCGTTACAAAACACCTCTTTTAAAGTTACTTGATGAGAATTAATCGGATGTGCTTTAAACCAATTAAGTAAATCTTTAAATTGATCATCACGCGCACTTGGGTGGGTAAGCATATTAATATGATCGTAATCAAAATTATGCCCGTGTTTACGACCGTAAATTCGCATTTGTTGAATGCCAGGTCCTGATTCGTCCATAAACTTTTGAATATCGATTGGTTGCGCTAATGCTTTATCTTTTACCGCAGCAATATGAAGCGTTGGCGGTAAATGCAGGTTGTTTAGCGCTTTTGCATAATCAAAATTATCATCAGAATCTATCCATGGCTTCTTTTTAGCCCATTGCATACTTTGATAATGCGACTTTTGAGTTTCGTTATCGCTTCCCCACTTATAACCTTTAGCATTTAAATAGCCGTGTTTTTTAGCAAGTAAAGGTGCCATAAAATACCAAATTAAATTGGCTTGTAATAATTTTTGAGGATGGTTATTAAATAAAGAACGCTTAGAGCCAAAATACACACACGCTTTTACATCATTAATATATTCTGGAAAGCGTGCAAACGCGCTGTTCATCAATACCCCGCCCCAAGAGTGAGCGACCCAGTAGTCAGGCTTCTTGCCTTCAATCAACTCTATTTGCTTAATAAAGGCAGGGATGTCTTCTAGGATAGACTCAGTTTGTCCATATTCGGACTCGCTCGAAATAATTGGCTTACTATCACCTCGGCCACGTAAATCAGCCACATAGCATCGGTACCCATGCTCAGCCAAAAAAGGAGCTAGCCCTTTATTAGAATGGGTGTAAAAAATTTTACCGTTTTCTACAGCCCCATGCATAAAAAATACGACAGGCCCTTGCTGATTATCATCGCTGATACGACGTAAATGAAGTGTTTGTTGATCAGCTAAATTGATAATTATTGATTGCTGAGAAATCGCCACAGTTATTCCTTTTTATTATTTTCAACTCATCCTACCAGCAATATTAAATATACCAAAGGAAATGTCTCCACTTTACTCATCAGCATTTGTTACAATCACCACATCATATCTGTTGTTAAAATGAAGCCATGAAAGAAAATAAAGCACGTTCAAAATTACACCCGCGTAACCTACATAAAAATGGGTACGACTTCGATTTATTAACAACAGAGCACCCTGCTCTACTGCCTTTTGTTATAACCACACCTGCAGGTACTAAAAGTATTGATTTTAGTGATAACAAAGCCGTTAAAACACTCAATCAAGCCCTTTTGAAAGCACATTATAATATTGATTTTTGGGATATTCCTGAGCACAACTTATGTCCACCTATACCTGGGCGTGTTGACTACATTCATTACTTAGCCGATTTATTAAGTGACGATAACCAACAACAAATACCTTTAGGTAAGCAAATTAAAGTGCTTGATATTGGCACTGGCGCTAACTTAGTTTATCCGCTTACTGGTACAAGTGAATATAAGTGGCATTTTACAGGGACTGATATTGATGCAGCCTCGGTAAAAATAGCAAAGCAAATTTCTCAGTTTAATGGTTTAAAAATAACCCTAAAACAACAAAAAAACGCATCACATATTTTTAAAGGCGTTGTAAATCAAAAAGATTTATACCACTTAACGCTCTGCAACCCTCCGTTTCATGCAAGCGAAGAAGAGGCAAGTAAAGGCAGTGAACGTAAGTGGAAAAACCTAGGAAAAACACCCAGTAGCACACTTAACTTTGGTGGCCATAATAATGAATTATGGTGTGAAGGCGGTGAAGTACAGTTTATCTCTAATATGATTAAAGAAAGCGAAGACTTTGCAGAGCAAATACTGTGGTTTACGTCGTTAGTATCCAAAAAAGATAATATTGCAGCTCTTGAAGAAGTATTAAAAGCCCACCCAATAGCACAATATAAAATAGTTGATATGGCACAAGGTCAAAAAATCAGCCGCTTTATTGCATGGACTTACTTTGATAAAGACACTCGTGAGCAAATTTGTAGCGAGCTTGATTAATACCAATTTTATTAAAAACAATAAAAAGGATAAGGCAATCATGATAGATTTTCGCTCTGATACAGTTACAAAACCAACAAACACAATGCGCGATATTATGTACAGCGCACCGGTTGGTGACGATGTATACGGTGATGATGAAAGCGTTAACCAACTAGAAGCCTATGCGTGTAAGCGTTTTAACTTTAAAGCCGCACTTTATTGTAGCTCAGGTACACAAGCCAACTTACTTGCAATAATGGCGCATTGTGAGCGAGGTGACGAATACATTTGTGGCCAAAATGCTCACAATTATAAGTTTGAGGGTGGCGGAGCAGCTGTTTTAGGGTCTGTGCAACCACAGCCTATTGAAAACGATGCTGATGGCAGTATACCTTTTAGCAAAATAACGACGGCTATAAAACCAGACGATTGCCATTTTGCAAAAACGCGATTACTTAGCTTAGAAAATACCATAGGCGGAAAAGTACTCCCGCTTGAGTACTTAGCCCAAGCTCGTGACTTTGTTGACACACATAATTTAGCGCTGCACTTAGACGGCGCACGTGCTTTTAATGCCGCTGTTGAGCTAAATATTGATATCACTGAAATTACAAAACACTTTGATTCAGTTTCTATTTGTTTATCTAAAGGTTTGGGGGCGCCCGTAGGCTCTTTATTATTAGGCTCACCAGCACTTATTAATAAAGCAAGACGATGGAGAAAAGTACTTGGTGGCGGTATGCGCCAAGCCGGAATGCTTGCAGCTGCCGGGCAGTTTGCACTTGAGCACAATGTAGAGCGCTTAAAAGACGATCATGCAAATGCACGTTATTTGGCTCAACAATTAAGTGAAATCAGTGGCTTTACTGTAGATATGAGTAACACCACTAATATGGTTTATGCAACATACACTAGCAGTATAAATATTGAAGAGATTGCTGAGGCGCTTAAACAACAAGGTATATTATTTAGCCCAAGCAAGCAGCTTAGGCTAGTAACGCATTTAGATATTACGCGCGAAGATATTGATACATTTTTAAATGCTTTGTCGGCCCATATTTAACGCGGCTTTATAATGTTTGCGGCATACCGAAACGTATCGGTCATTGCCGCCAATTTCTACTTGGTTACCATCGGCTATTGCATCACCATTTTCATCGGTACGCAGTACATGGTTAGCTTTACGTCCGCAGTGGCATACTGTTTTAAGCTCAACTAACTTATCAGCCCACGCAAGCAAATATTGCGACCCTATAAATAACTCGCCTCTAAAGTCGTTACGCAAGCCATAACACAGTACCGGTATACCTAACTCATCAACCACATCGGTTAATTGCATTACTTGTTCTTTTGATAAAAATTGGCATTCATCAACTAACACACAATGGCGTTTTTTGTCGTTGTTAAGCGATTGAATAAGATCAAATACATCTTTACTAGCATCAAATACATGCGCGTCAGCTTGCAAGCCTATACGAGACGATACTTTACCCACGCCTTGTCTATCATCAATGGCTGCAGTAAGGATGACAGGTTCCATGCCACGTTCTTTATAATTAAATGCAGATTGTAATAACGTAGTTGATTTACCCGCGTTCATTGCAGAGTAGTAAAAGTATAATTGAGCCATTGCGGTGCCATTTTATAAAAAGTGCGCTTATGCTACCTTAATATTAAATTAATACCAATTTACAAACGCGAATTTAACGAGGTTATTTAAGTGTTTGTAAATATTTAATATAGATAGGTGCACTTTCAAACTTTGATAACCATTGCCACATTTCCAAGCTTAGATCGTTATTTTCTTCGTAGAATTTTTTTGAAAAAACAAGATAACCATGGCTGGTTTCGTAAGGGGGATAAATAGGTTTAACATTATTACCCTCATACGGATAACTCGACACTTTTAAGCCATCAACTTGGCATAGATCAACGCTCGCCTGCACCACGCCCTTATCTAGCAACTCAAAAGCTTTGCTTTTAGAAAACGTATTATGAATAAAAAATGGTTCTTCTTTCAACGCGCTATTTAGTCCATAGCCATTAGGAATAGCTATCGTAAATGCTTTATTTTGAAATACTTCGCGAGTCTCCCATTCTTTATGAAATTCATAACGCCCTATAAGGCAGCTACTAAATTCACTTACTGCATAGTCATCTTGTAACTTACCTTGCTGATCAACAGGGTAAACAGCAACGTTTTCTCGTCCTTTGCGGTAACTGGCAATAACAGCATTAACTCGATTAAATTCTAAATCGCTTAAGCATCTACGCCATGGTTTTCTAACAAACTTAATCTCAACACCATCAATCGCTTTATCTAATAAACTTAAAACCTCAACTGAGGCATCAGGTTGATCAATAGGTATAGCCTTATCAACACCTAAAAATAGTAGTGCTGCGTTTTTATCTTCATAACAAAAAAGTAATTCTTTGGCCGTAACGCCATCGCAAAAAACAATACACTTCAAAACAAAAATATAAAGTAACGTTCTAATTTTCATAGTGATTTTTATTTATAAACTAAATCTACAGTGTAGTATGTAGAAGTAAACATACAAAATATTCGTTAAATTAATTTACATTAATCCTTCGTGTTTCAGCAACCAAAGTTTCCTATCAAGCCCACCAGCATAGCCCGTTAACTTTGCATTTGCGCCAATAATTCGGTGGCAAGGCACTATAATACTAATCGGATTTTTACCATTCGCAGCACCTACTGCCCTCACTGCTTTTGGATTATTGAGTTGGTTTGCAATATAGCCGTATGTTTGCGACTGTCCAAAAGGCACCGTTAATAATGCTTGCCATACGCTTTGTTGAAATACTGTACCGTTTGTATCAAGTGGTACATCAAAAGTAGTGCGTTTTTTTGCAAAGTACTCGTTTAACTGCGCAGCGCAAATAAGCATCGCCTTGTTGGTAACTTGCTCAAATGGCGTATAAGGGTGCTCAACTGGAGGATAAAACCCAACGTAACTCACGCCTTTATCAGTCGCTTGAATAATTATGTCGTCTATAGGGCTCGAAATGGATGTTTGAATGATCATTATAATTGCTGCCAAAGTTGAAACGTTAGGTAAGAGCGAAAAGGAGCGCAATTAGCAGGCTCAAAAGGGTTTGCCGCCGCTTGTGCTTTTTTAATACCTAAGTCGCCATCAAGTAATATATCGGGTTGGCTTTGCCCTCGCAGCTTTGCATAATTTACTGTCCAGGGGCCAATTCCCTTTAAATTAAGCCATTCGTCTAAATCGTCATTTTCAGGATTTAGTGCACAAAACTGGGCTAAGTTGTGTAGCGCATTTTTGCGTGCTTGTGGCATTTTAAAAAATGTTAAATCACTATTAGCAACAATGTTAGCCGTAGGAAAATAAACGGCATCGCCCTTTTTTTCACCTAATTCATCAACTAGCTTTGTTACTAAATTATGCGCCGCAGTAACACTCACTTGTTGTCCGAGTACCGCCCTTATACCGGCTTCAAAACTTGACCAAATCCCTGGAAGTCTGAGCCCTTCACACACTGTAAACGCATTGTTTATATTGGCGCTTAAATGCGTTTCAATTAAATTAATATCGGCATCTAAATCAAGCACACGGCGTATATTATTTATAACAGGTTGTAAGTACACCGTATTGTCTATATCGATAGATACACTAAAGTGATTTTTACTCGCTATAAATTCAGCGGTAAAGCTTCCTTTATATCCCTCACTTGCAAAAGTACGTCCGTAGCTCGTTTGTGTTATCCACTCCATTGGTTTTATCAAGCGCCTTTGTAAAAAGCTCTGCAAAGCAGGCCAATTATAAGGCGGCCTAAATGGCAGGGTTAAAGTGAGTGTTGACGTTGGTTTTTTATCGCCACTGCGCAGCTTCGAGGGAGCTATATTTAACTGCTGTAAAAATGCATCATTAAAGCGCCGAATGCTTTTAAAGCCTGCGGAAAACGCTATTTCGGTAAGGGGTAAATGTGTTTCTTGAATCAGCTTTTTAGCAAAGTGACATTGGTTAAATAATCGATATTGCGTAATCGACACGCCAAAATACTGCTTAAACAACTGTCTTAAATAACGACTACTTACACCTAAACGAGCTGCTAATTTTTCGCAGTCGTGCTCGTCATTTTGATCTATTAACTGTTTTGCTCTAAGTGCAGTCGTTTTTGTACCCTGCCATGCTGCGCTGCCAGGGGCACTATCGGGCCTGCAACGAATGCAGGGCCTAAAACCATCTTGCGCCGCGTTATGGGCAAACTGATAATAAGTAACGTTTTTTTCGTGAGCCGTTGGTGCAGGGCAAATAGGTCTGCAATAAATGCCGGTACTTTTTACCGCTACGTAAAAAAGCCCGTCAAAACGAGGATCGCGACTCTGACGTGCTTTTTGCCAATGTGAAGTGTCCATAAACGGCTCTATAAATTAAACCTTATAGAGCCTAGCTTATACAAAAAAAACTGTATTACTAGCCATATTCGGCACTCAACCAATAGCCAATAAATAACGCCTTTGTACTTCTTGCCAATTAATTACATTATAAAATGCAGCAATATAATCAGGACGTTTATTTTGATACTTCAAATAATAGGCATGCTCCCATACATCAAGTCCCAAAATAGGGATATTTCCCTGCATTAAAGGGCAATCTTGATTAGCACTATTTTCTACAATCAACTTTTCATCCGGCGTTACACATAACCACGCCCAACCACTACCAAATTGGCTAATTGCCGCGGCTGTAAATTCCTCTTTAAATCTATCAAAACTGCCTAGTTGCTCATTTATAACCTGAGCCACAATACCTTCAGGCTCACCTCCTCCTTGTGGGCTCATTATCTGCCAAAATAAGCTGTGATTAAAATGCCCTCCTACATGCTCTTGTACTGCTTTTTGCAAATTACTAGGCAGGCTGTTTATTCCCTTAAGTAATTTTTCAGCATTTGCGGTTGCATATACAGTATCTGCTAAAGCAGCATTGGCTTTATTGATATACGTTTGATGATGCAATGTGTGGTGAATATGCATAGTTTTGCTGTCTAAATGAGGCTCAAGCGCATCATATTCATAATCAAGTGCTGGCAATGTAAACGCCATAAATTACTCCTTTATTTTAATGTAGCAGGCTGTTTGTTGAATATTTAGAGCATAAGCAAAAATTCACTTGCTCTATTAGCTCAGGTAAAAAATGATAGCGTCTTGCAAATGATACAAGTTCAGAGGAAGTTTTAATGTAATGATGCTTACTCACTTTTTGTATATCGTAATGAGTATGCTTAATTAATGAAGAGAGTGTTAAGTGTACTTCGCATAGCCATTTGCATGCATTTTCAGGCTGTTGCATAGCTATATAGGTATCAGCTAAATTATGTGACGCAACAACAAGTGCGGGTATACAGTGCTCAATAGCATGAATGACAGTGTTATTAATCTGAGCATATAAAAATTGCTGAAGAAGATGATCTGCAAGTGTTTTAGCTAATAAGTATTTATCGCGGGCTTCGAGAAGTGCACCTTGCTCAAATGCATAATTACCTTGCATTATATTCGACTGCCAAGGGCTTAATGCTTGATCAAGATAAAGTAAATCTGAGTGGGGTTGTTTTTGACTTGAGATCATATAATCATCTGCACGTTTATTTATGAGTGTGTATTTAACTTACACACCCACAAAACTAAATGCAAATGATTTTCATTAACTATTTGGCGAAGTCTAATAATTCCTGCCCTGTTAAGCGATATATAATCCATTCGTTTTGTGGCTTTGCACCAATGCTATTGTAAAAATCGATAGCGGGTTTATTCCAATCAAGCACTACCCATTCAAAACGACCACAGTCATTACTAATGGCCTTATTAGCTAAGTGTTTCATAATGGCTTTACCTGCACCATTGCCACGGCAATCTGGGCTTACGTATAAATCTTCAAGGTATAGGCCATTTTTACCTAACCAGGTAGAGTAATTATAAAAATATACCGCAAAACCAATTGGCTCATCACCTTCTAAACAAATTATGCTGTGCGCAGTTGCACCTTCACTAAACAGAGTATCTAAAATTGCCTGCTCGTCTGTTTTTACTGCATCAGGTTCTTTTTCATATATGGCAAGTTCGGTAATAAAGTGCAAAATTGTTTTTGCGTCACTTGGTTTTGCATCACGTATTATAACGGGTTGGCTCATTGTATTTTTACCTTAAATATACTGCTCTAATTTATCTTTTAAAATATCTAATTGAATAGGTTTACTCAAGTAGTCATCCATTCCAGCGGTTATACAACGCTCTTTATCTGAGTTCATTGCATTTGCGGTGATAGCGATTATTTTAATGTTTTTATGCTGTATGCCCGCCACGCCTTTACGAATAGCAACGGTTGCAGCAAAACCATCCATAACAGGCATTTGGCAATCCATAAGTACGAGCTTAAAGTATCCTGAATCATGGGCTTTTAATATATCAATCGCTAATTGGCCATTCTCAGCAATGGTAACGTCACAATTAAGCTTCTTGAGCATTAATCTAGCTACCTGTTGATTAATAGGATTATCTTCTACCAGTAATATTTGGGAAGATTCCTGCACCTTTTCTTTTTTAAGTGACGAAATATAGCCTGACGTAACAAGTGGTAGTGTCTCGCCTGCATCATTACTCGTTATAACCGACAGTGCAGAAATTAAATCGGCAGTGGTTACTGGTTTAGGAAAATATGCCTGAAAGCCAGCATCAGAATAACGCTGCGCGCCTTCCATACCTGCAATACTAGTCATCATTACAAGTGGCATTGATTTATAATGTTCATGTGCTTTTAGTGCTTTACACAGCTCTATGCCATCCATTCCTGGCATTTGCATATCAAGCACTGCAATATCGTACATGCAACTTTTATCTTTATATTGCTGCGCGCACATATCAAGTGCTTGATGCGCATCACATGCAAGTGCAACCTTAGCGCCCCAATGTTCAAGCTGTTGTGAAATTACAATTCGATTTGTCTCGTTATCGTCAACAACTAAAACTGTTAGCTCTTCCATATTAATATTAGGGATATAACGCTCTTTTTGATCTCCCGGAGTTAGCATTATAGTGGCGGTAAAGGTACTCCCTTTACCTGCTTCACTTGTAAGAGAAATTGCCCCCCCCATTAACTCACAAAGCTGCTTACAAATGGCCAGCCCTAAGCCACTGCCTCCGTATTCACGCGTTGTTGATGCATCCACCTGAGAGAAAGGGGTAAATAACTGCTGTTGCTTTTCTTCACTTATTCCTATGCCTGAATCTTTTATACTTGCAACAAATTCTAAACCTTGAGCCACTTTATTAATTTTGGCGCTTACAACAACCTCGCCCTTACTCGTAAACTTAACGGCGTTACTCAGCAAATTAGTAAGTACTTGCCGAATGCGCCCAGGATCTCCGCATAACTGCGAAGGTTCTAGCGCTACCAAATCTAAAATTATTTCTATACCTTTTTCTTGAGCCGTCAATGCTTGTGCAGCAGCAACTTCGCCAATTAAATCACGTCCATTAAAGTTAATTTCTTCAAGTTCTATCTTACCGGCTTCGGCTTTAGAGAAGTCTAAAATATCGTTGATCACGGCTAATAAAGAATGTGCACTTGTTTTGGCAATACCTACTTTTGTTTCTATTGGTTTAGGGAGTGACTCTAATTGAACAAGCTCAAGCATACCGAGTACGCCATTCATTGGCGTTCTTATTTCATGGCTCATAGTGGCTAAAAATTGGCTCTTAGCAATAGCTGCATCTTCAGCTTTTATAAGGGCTACTTTTAACTCTTCACTGATTACTTTACGTTGCTGAGAAACCAAAGTGCTTCCCACTAAAGTAGCTAATGATCGAAGATACGTTTCTTCGCTTTGTGTCCAATTGCGATGCTCGCCTACCGTTTCAGCACACAAAATACCTAAATTACCATCACCTGTTGCTATCACTGCATCAAGCATCGATTTAATATTTAATGGTTTTGCATACGCTTCTATAAAATCAACAGTTGCTGGGTGCGTATAAACATCATCAATAGCTACTAAGTTTTGCTTATAAATGGCGCTATAATATTCAGGGTAGTCTTTAGCAGTTAAAATCGCATTTGTATCTACAAACCCTTGCCCATCTATATATAAACTATGACACGCCATCACATCACGTTGATCGTTAAAAATCCATACCGAAGCACGTGCAATATTTAGCACTTCACACATAGATTTAACGGCTAGCTTTTTAACTTGTTCTACATCACTATTTTGCACTTCAGGAGCAACAGTGAGTGCGGCTAAGTTTTTGTTATACCTGTTTGTTTTTTCGCTTTCAAGTTCAAGGCGTTTATGCGCATCAATACTTTGAAACGAGCCAAAAACACGTACGCATTTTCCATCTCTAAGCTCTGCTTGGCCCATCGATTTAACCCAACGTTCTTGTCCCGAATAGGTCAAAATAATAAGCTCTACACTCCAGCTTTCACCTAAAGTCAAAGCGCATTCAAACAAGGTGCTTATAGTATCTCGGTGTATCCCAGGTTTATAAAAATTAATTGCGGTATCTATGCTAGGCTCATACCCATCTGGTACCTCATGAATAACTTTAACTTCATCAGACCAATAAAGCGTATGCGCTTCTAAGTCAATTTCCCATGCGCCAATCTGCCCTTGCTTACTCATTGATTCGAGCAAATTTTGCTGACGACTTATTTCTAACTGTGTATTGTAACGATCCGTAATATCTAAAATAAATCCATCTAAATACAATATGTTGCCATCATCTGCGTAAATCGCTTGGCCCTTTTCGTTTACCCAATGCAAAGAGCCATCGCGGGCTGTAATTCTATATTCAACAGACCATGGCAGCTTAGCGCTAACACAGCGTAAAATTTCAGCTTTTATTTTTTTAGAATCGTCTTCGCAGATTAAATCAAAAAAACAGAGGGCTTCGTTATGTATCAACTCATCAGGCGAATAGCCTGTTATTTCACTCGCTTGTTCGCTCATATAAAGCATGCTTAACTTATCATCAAACTTACATCGATAAATAATGCCGGGTATATTTGATACCAAAGATGCAAATCTGTCTCGGCTTCCTTGTAGTTCATGCTGTGTAGATTTTTGATCAGATATGTCTAAATGCGTACCTATCATGCGTTTTGGGGAGCCATCGGTGTTCCACTCGACAACTTTTGCTGTATCAAGTACCCAAATCCAATGCCCATCTTTATGTTTCATGCGAGCTTCACTAACATAATAGTCAGTCTCGCCTGCAAAGTGCTCTTGAAGTTTTTTATTTGATATTACCAAGTCTTCAGGGTGAGCATAGCTATACCAGGTATCTATAGTGCATGGTTCAATCTCATTGAGTTTATAACCTATAATCTCGGCCCAGCGATTATTAAATGTCACTTTATTAGTATCGATATACCAATCCCAAATACCAACGGCTGTTGAGTCAATCACTAGTTGTAGCTGCGTTTTATGCTGTTCAAGCTCTAGCTCTTGTAACTTAAGTGCTGAAATGTCAGTACGAATAGCAATATAGTTTTGTGGTTTACCGTTTTCATCTAAAAACGGCACAATAGTCGTATCTACCCAATAAAAACCACCATCCTTAGCTTTATTACATATTTGCCCGTTCCATATATCGCCACGTTTAAGCGTTTTATACATACTTTTAAAGAATTCTTTTTCGTGTTTACCTGAATTTAAAAGGCGATGGTTTTCCCCTATTAATTCATGTTCATCGAAACCACTAATCTCACAAAATTTCTTATTTACAAAAGTGATAGTGCCATGTAAGTCAGTTACCGCAACAATGGCATGTTCATCTAATGCACTTTTTTGTTCAGCTAATTGTTTTAATGCAATTTGAAGTGCCGAACGTTGTTTTTGTAATATACTTTGTTGCTCTGCTTTTACGGCTACTAACTTACGTAAGCCCAATGAAAGCTGATTAAACTCTATACTATCGTTTATTATTGGCACTTTAACCAAATCGCCTTTTGTAATATTTTCAACAATTTTAGCTAAGTTAATTAAAGGCTGAGAAAGCCGGCGACCAAACCACCACGACAACGTTAATATAAGCAGTAAGGCGCCCGCATTTGTTAATACAGCAAGCTGCTTATAATAATCAGCGCCTTGTAGCGCGACTTCTTTTGGTTTTGATACAAGTAACTGCCAGCCAGACTCATTTAAAAATTCTAATGAATTAATATACCCATATAAAGTGACTTTATTTTTATTACTATAAGAAAAAACACGTTGTATTGGTGAGCCGTTTTGAGAGAAAAATGATGGTTGGGTATCGCCTGAATTATTTCTTTTTTGAATTTTATTATTGTGCATAACATAAAATGTTATGTCTTTATTAGCAGCGTGTATTTTACTTAGATTATTTAATAAGCCATTTAAATTTATATCTGCAAGCAATATTGCTTGTAACTTATTTTCATCATTTAATATCGGTAAGCCAATAATGTGGTACTCACGCCCTGAAGCAGTCATTGACTGGAATTGGATTTTGCCTGTATTTATAATGCCAGAACGTATGTTATTAAAGCGCTGCTCTTTAATAACATTAAAAAAGGGAGATGAAGACGATGAGTTAACGAGGTTTACATCAATAAGCTCTACATGATTAACAAAGTCATACTGCTCAATAAACTGATTAATTAATTTTTGTTTTTTATTGGGACTGATATCAAATTGTGCCCTAAGCAAATATAAATCTTTAACATGGTCTGCAAACCAAATATCAGCAAATTGCTTCCCTATATTATTAAGCTCGTTAAGTTCAGTGTCTGCATTTTGTTTAAGCGTGCTATTTACATGTTCAAGACTAAACCACGTAAGTATACAAAGTGGCCCTAAGGCTATAATTATAAAGGTTATAATTAACTTACTTCGTACAGACTGTCCTTTACCTGTTAATTCACCAAAGTTTAAACCTTTGTCCATGCTTAATATCCAGCAACTTATAATCATTTAATATTACTTACATTAATGCACTAAATATATAAAGACGCAAGTTTTGAGAGGTAAACTCCTTAAAAACTGGGTATTTAGCGTTACAATCTTAAATTCACATTTTTTAAAAAATACGCTTTTATTACTAACTTATAATTACGCTTGCTTACGCTACAACTTCTGTAGCTGTTTTAAACCCCTCGTGATATAAGCAGTATTCAATCAATGCGTTTGAGGGCATTATGGCGCACGATCACTCACATAGTCATGTAGACGAAAACCAAAGCAATAAACAGCTCACCGTCGCTGTGGTTATTAATGTATTGCTAACCGTAGCCCAAGTTATTGGCGGGATATTTTCGGGCAGTTTGTCACTTATAGCCGATGCCCTTCATAATTTAAGTGATGCTGCCGCTATATTTATAGCCTTGATTGCACGTAAAGTAGGTAATAAACCTGCTGACGGCACTCATCATTTTGGCTATAAACGCGCTGAAATACTTGCCACACTTTTTAATAGCAGTACATTAATATTAATTGGCGTGTATTTAATTTTTGAAGCCATTTCGAGCTATTTAAACCCTCAACCAATTAATGGCTGGATAGTTGTGTGGGTGGCAGCAATAGCGTTGGTAATTGATTTAGCAACAGCGTATTTAACCTACCGAGCTGGAGCAAATCACAGTATAAATATAAAAGCGGCCTTTATTCATAACGTATCAGATGCAATGGCATCTATTGTTGTTATTATTGCAGGCACCTTAATTATTTTATACCAATGGTATATTGTTGATTTAATTGCCACTGTGCTTATTTCTATCTATGTAATTTATCATGGCATTTTACTATTAAAGCAAAGCTGCAAAATTTTAATGCAAGCAGCGCCTAATAACATTGATACACACGCAATATCACATGCTATTAGTAATGAATTTAATATCGAGTCGGTAGTTAGCATTAAGCTTTGGCAACTAGATGATAAAGAAAATTATTGTGAGCTTGTTATTAGCACTCAGCACTTAATTAATTTGCCAACAATAAAAAGCTTTTTACACGACAATTTTAATATCGAAAATTGCATAATAGAAATCCGACCAATCGCAAATTAAAGCCCAATTTAATGCTCTTAATAACAAGCTAAACCAAATACATAACTATTTAATTGAAAACAGCTCGTATTATCATTTACAATATTCCCATTAACTCATAATGAGATACCGTTTTTGAAACTTTGGTTACGTAGAATTCATTTAGGCCTTGCCCTTATTAGCGGACTATTTTTATTAATAGTGAGCTTAACCGGTGCTGTTATGATTTATGCAAAAGATATACAGCACTTAATAGAACCCGCAAAATGGCAAGTAACACCACAAGAAAATTTAATGCCTTACGATGAACTTATACAAAATGTACGAGCTCAAACTAAGCAAAAAATCACTTTTTTTATGCCCGAACAAACGCCAAACGCCGCATGGCAATTTAGGTTAGCCAATAAACACTACGCCAGCGTTAACCCCTACTCAGGGGATGTACTAAACGTCTATGAATCAACAGATACGATTTATGGGTTTGCGATGGGATTGCATCGCTGGCTGTTGTTTGAAAACAGTAAGGGTGAAAAAACCTTTCGAAATTGGATGTCGGTATGTGCATTGCTACTTTTAATAAATGTATTACTCGGCTTTTATTTATGGGTAAAGCCCAAAAACAGAGTTAAACGTTTAGCTATAAAACCAAAAGCCAAATTTAGAGTGCTCATGTATCAATTACATACGGTGCTTGGTGTTTACTTTTTTATACCGCTTATGCTTATTGCCTTTACTGGCATGGCATTTAACTGGAAAACACAAACTCAATCTGTATTAGAATTTGTGACGTTTAATAAAGTAGAACAAAGACCTGACGCGCCAAAAATAATAGCCCCTTCTCAAGCTGCGTTAAACTACAATCAAGCAATTAAAAATGCAGAGAACGTATTTCCGGATGGCAAAGTATATAGAATTTACTTACCTAAAAAAGATGACGAAGCAATTGCACTGAGAATGCAAAACCCTGGCGAAAGCCACGCTTACAGCTGGGTTTGGACTAACCCATTTACTGGTAAAGTATTAAACTCATTTGACGCCAGTAAAACCAACTTCACAACACAAGCATGGAACTTTAAGTATAAGTTTCACATTGGTGATTTTGCAGGTCCTATAGTGCAGTTTTTATGGTTATTAATAGCCCTTTCACTCGCATTTTTTATTGTAAGCGGTGTATATTTTTGGTTAAAACGCCATAAATGGAAATAAATCTCATTAACACTTGTGTCATTAGCTGATAATAATTACCATTACGACAATTATTATCAACTAAGACACCCCATGTTAAAAACTTCGCTTTGCCTTATTGCTGTTGCAATAAGTACTAACACGTTAGCAAATGAAAATAATAAAAATGAATACACTTCTGATCAGTTAGAACATGTCATTGTATCTGGCAGCCGCATATCAGAGAACATTGACGAAGTACCTGCCTCGATTACCGTTATTAATCAGCAACAAATACAACAGCATTTAAAAGTAAGCTCAGAGCTGGGAAGTTTACTCGCGCAAATGGTTCCTGGCCTTGCCCCAGATACTGGTAGTTCAAGTAATTCAGGACAAACACTACGCGGCCGTGCGCCTTTAATAATGATTGATGGTGTACCGCAATCAACCCCTCTTCGTAATGGTTCTTTAGGCGTAAAAACGCTTGATGCTAGTGCCATAGCGCGCATTGAAGTCATAAAAGGCGCAACGTCTATTTATGGTAATGGTGCCTCAGGTGGCATTATTAACTACATAACAAAACAGGCTCGCAGTGATGGAAAACCTGAAGGTGAAATAAGTATTTCAAGCCGCTTTAGCGCTGTTAAATTAGCAGAAAGTGGCGGCGGTAGAATAGCGGCCGCAGTAAACGGAAAGCTCGATAAACTAAGCTACCTGTTAACGGCAAGCTATGAAGAAAACGGCGTACAACGCGATGCAGAGGGCGATATTTTAGGCTTGCAATATGGTTTATCAGACTCTGAAACTCAAAACTATTTTACCAAACTAACTTATGATTTTGACGACGAAAAGCAACTGCAGTTTAGCTATAACTTTTACAGCTCACAGCAAAAAACTGATTTAGGCGATGTTACAGGCGATGGCAATATAGGGGAAAAAACATACGCTATACACGTCCCCTTAGAGCTTCAAAAACAAGGTAAGCCGCAAGGCCCAGAAGGCAACGAAAATATAACCCTAAAATATGTTGATTACGCGTTGTTTGAAAACACACAAATGACCCTCGATCTGTATAAACAAAATATAGAAAACGTATTCTTTTTCTCAACCGCTTTAGCCAATCTTGATGAAGGTTATACCGGTGGTCAATCGGTTATTAAATCAGACAAGCAAGGTGCCAGAGCTACATTTAATAGCCAGTTTGATTTTGAAAACGTAACAGCCACCCTAATCTACGGTATTGATGCCTTAAACGATAAAACATCGCAACCTTTAGTAGATGGTCGTGTGTGGGTGCCAGAAATGGACATGGAAAGTGTGGCAGGCTTTTTACAAACCAAATGGGTAATAAACGACGACATTATTGTAAAAGCGGGTGTAAGAAACGAAAGCATTGATTTGAGCGTAAGTGACTACCAAACGCTAAAACTTTGCAAAACCGTATCGCAATGTTCAGTACCATTAAATGTGCGTGGCGACACCATTAATTACGATGCAACAACCTATAACGCCGGTATTAAATATAACTTAACAGATGCCTTTAGCCCGTTTTTTAGTTACTCACAGGGCTCTGATATTTCTGATATTGGTCGCCTACTTCGCGCTGCAACCGTTGACGACATTGCACTTATTCAAACACAAGCCTCAATAATCGACAATTACGAAGTTGGTTTTACCTCACAGTTTGAAAACGTACGTTTTGAATTTGCTCTTTACAGAAGTACCTCAGAGCTTGGTACAAGTAATGAGTATAATGAAGTAACAGGAGTTTACGAACCTGTGCGTGCGCCACAAGAAATATGGGGTTACGAAGGGTTAGTTAATTACACTATTACCCAAGACCTTAAGTTAAGCGCCACATACAGTTACGTAGAAGGTAAAAATACCGAGGCCGATGACTATCTAGGCGCAAGTCAAATTAGCCCACCTAAAGCAACAGCGAATGTAACGTGGCAAACAAATGACGAGCTATCGCTTGCAATGAGCTTTTTATATGTAGGCGACAGAAAGCGCTTTGATAAAAATGCGCAAGGCCAATACTCTGGCGATCAGGGCCCTGTTAGTAGCTACAACACATTCAACTTAAGTGGCCAATACAATGTTAACGCTCAATGGAGTGGGTATTTTGGAATAGAAAACCTATTCAATAGTGATTACTACCCTGCCCGCGCACAGGCATACACCTACGGTGGATACAATATTAAAGGATTAGGCACAACGGCAACGCTGGGTGCTAAATATCAATTTTAACAAATAAGCA
Organism: Pseudoalteromonas sp. SWXJ133; assembly: GCF_015864365.1. Lineage (NCBI taxonomy): Bacteria > Pseudomonadati > Pseudomonadota > Gammaproteobacteria > Alteromonadales > Pseudoalteromonadaceae > Pseudoalteromonas > Pseudoalteromonas sp. SWXJ133. The sequence continues at coordinate 59,679 of NZ_JADYXJ010000015.1, read as the reverse complement.
CGCGTAATAGGCATGCCCTGCATGCCTATATGCTCAACAAATCCCGCATAAATAAACGTCTCAATTTTTATTTAGGGCGTGTTGATCTTTGTGGATTGAGATTTGTTCAATCTAGGGGCGATTAAATTGCGGCGCGAGGTTTGTAACCTAGTGGGCTCGATAACTGCTCCTGCGTTATTCTACTGGCTTACATCCATGTAAGAATAAGTAAAAACCGAGCAACAAAAAGTTAATCGTCCCTAGAAAGAACCCTTTGGGCAGCGCATGTTTGGTCTTTATGCTGCGTTATCGCCTATTTATGGGGAATAACCACACTACATAGGCACTGCCTTGCCTAAAAACCAAACACACTGCTGCAAATTCAACCACCAAAGTTCAATACGCCATAGCAATCATGATCTTGTATTAGATGCTAATGCAAATAAAAAACTGTCCATAAGCCAAGCAGTAACGCAAACTTAAATAAGAATCAAAACCAATAGTAACGCAATGATTTTTATAGAGAAAACTTGCAATATAGGTTATTTGTACTACACTGCATACAATTGAAATAGTTAAGGCGATTTATCATGAAAGGTAATCAAAAAGTAATCGATGCGTTTAATACATTGTTAGCTAACGAATTAGCAGCAATCGATCAGTATTTTATACACTCGCGCATGTATGACGACTGGGGTTTAAACAAGCTATACGAGCGCCTTAACCATGAAATGGAAGAAGAAAAAGATCACGCAGACTGGCTTATTAAGCGCATCTTGTTTTTAGAAGGTGTACCAAATATGACTAAGCGCCGTGATTTACTTATCGGTAACGATGTAAAAAGCATGATGCAAAACGATTTAACACTAGAGCTTGAAGTAGTTGCGTGTGTTAAAGATGTAATCGCAATATGTGAAGAACAACAAGATTATCAATCTCGTAGCATTTTAGAAAAACTGTTATTTGATACCGAAGAAGACCATGTTTACTGGTTAGAGCAGCAACTTGGCTTAATTAATAAGATTGGTTCTGAAAACTATCATCAAGCACAAATGGCTTAGTAGGAGCATATTATGAAAGGCGATAAAGACGTTATTGCAGCGCTTAATAAAGTACTCGCTAATGAGCTTGTTGGTATTAACCAATACTTTTTACATGCACGCATGTTTAAAGATTTTGGTTTCACTCAACTAGACAAAGCAGATTACAAAGTATCAATTCAAAAGATGAAAAACGCCGATCGTTTAATCGAACGTATTTTGTTTTTAGAAGGCTTACCAAATCTTCAAGACTTAGGTCGATTACGTATTGGTGAAAACAGCGAAGAAATGATTGCAGCTAACATGAGTTTTGAACTTGATACTATTACCGAGTTGCAAAGCGCAGTAAAACTGGCTGAAAGCAAAAAAGATTACATTACCCGTGAAGCACTTGATCACATTTTAAATGAGCAAGAAGAGCAAATTGACTGGTTAGAAACCCAGCAATTACTTATTAAAAATACGGGTATTAAAAACTACTTACAATCTCAACTGTAAATAGTAACAAGCATAAAAAAAGCAGCTAAAAAGCTGCTTTTTTTATATCTAAATTTTTATATGTAATTAAGCAACTTGATCCGTTACATCAGCAATTTGAATAAGTCTGCGATTAAGGATCTTTTTAGTACAACCACAACACTTACCACATTGGCTGCCTACTTTAAGCTCTTTAGTTAATTCACGCATGGTCGTTGCACCATCGTCAATTGTTTGCTCAATTTTTTTATCGGTCACACCGTGACATAGACAAATATACATGAATACAAACCACTCTCAATTTCATTTAGTAGGTGCATACTAATCTAAACGAAAATGGTTATCAATTGTTATTTGAAAATATATGTATTTTTTGAAATTTTTTTGGCCAGCGCCACTTAAGTTGAGAATTCGCGGCAGCTTGAGAATAGTTTGATTTTTAAGCAAAATGTGGCACTCAGATTGAGATTTATTAATTAGAGCTCACTTAAAATGTGAGTAAAATTAGGTTTAGTTGAATGGTTGAAAGTTAATTACATTAAGGCTTTAAAAACCTTAATGTATAAATACGGAATTTATGGATGGGTGATTTCCGGTTTGTGCCAGTGTAAGTCGGATAAGCGAAGCGCCATCCGACACAGTAAAATACCTTGTCGCTTATTATCAATATCTTATGTTGTCGAGTGACTGGAGAGTGCCATGGGCGGACATTGGTAACGCACAATAGCGCGATAATTGTTCGCTAAAGTGCGAAGTGAGTCCTAGGTAACTTTTCACAGTCTAGCTTTAACTGATTTATTAGGCATTAAAACTTGAATCGCCGAACGAACTCAATTATTGCACCGGTAGCAAGAGCTGTAGCTAGATCGCCAGATAAAATATATACCAACACGTCTGTGATTAAATTCAATGTGATCCAAATAGTGTTGTATGATAATTTTAACTCAGTAAGTAGATATAGTTTTTCTGAATTTAGTTTATATTCAGGGTTACCATTATCATTATTTGGTTCTGTGCTTAGGACACCATAATGCTCAAGATACTTTATTTTAAGCAGATCAACAATTTGATTACGTAATTTTGAATTAATATAAGTTGCAGCAATAAAGTCATCTAAATTTTCAGTTTTGTACCCATTGGACCCCGCAGGTAAAAAAGCATCTAAATCAGTACCTTCTGTGTATGAAGAAAAAGCTAATAACATTTCTAAAAGCTGCTCGCCAAGATAGCTTTCTAGCAAAGTTAACTTTATCCATTTAATTAAGCCAATAGACTTATTTGATCGGATAAATACTTTTTTAAAAATACTTGTACGCATTCGAATCCTTTTGATGCCTAACGAGACTGAATAATAACTCCAACAGCCAAACCTAATTAAAAAAGAGTTTCTATAATTAACTCTAAGCGTTGTTTTTAAAGCATTAGATAATGCATATTGAGACCACAAAACAGGCTGTTTAAGGGACTTATAATTGCTTGCAAAAATAAAGTGAAACCGAGCAAACTGTTAGCAGTCCCGCTTTAAATTCGTATAGTTATTTTTTATGCCATATCTAGATATTTATCTTCATCCGTCATTAAGGTATAAAGCGCGTTAAAGTCATTACCTTCCATTTCTTCTAAGTACATAGCATGTAATCGTATTATTTCTTCATTAACTTCTACTGTTGAAGAATATTCAGTATCAATTTCAGATAGATCATCGAAGTAAGTATCACAAGCGGCTATACAGGTACATATCAAATACGTTTCTAAATCTGTTAGAGCTAAATTCAATGTAATTTCACTTAAAGTGATTGTTTTATCTATTGCATTAAAACTGATAGAAAAACTCTTATTGCTTTTTAATACAATCTTGCTTTCTTCTGTTAAGCGCCATGAAGTATCTCCCATCCCTATTTCAAAGGGCTTGGTAGAACATTCTGTTACTGAAATATTGAGTTCAAGTTGCAACTGAGTAATTTTAATTTTCATCACATGTCCTTGTACATGAAACTCTGACTAACTTAGTAGCTAGCAGCTTATTGAACACCATTTTGGTGGTACATAACACACCGAAACGGAGTATGGTACATACCCTGATAATTTCACCAATAATTACCTTTGTAAACAAGTAATTAAAATAGCACGAATTCAAAGTTTGTTCTTTTGCACCGAAAGATACTTTTCAGCATTACTAAAATTAAGTCAACAGGCAAATATATACGAAAGCTTCAGTCATGCGAAACAAGACATGGGGCAGGAATGATTCAACCAAACATTTACTTTGAATCATTACCAAAAAGTGTAAAGAGCAACATCAATGCGCTCGCGGCAGCCTTCGCCAACTGCAGACATTGGTAACGCTTCAAACACCGGCACCGTTCACGGTGTCCTGTAGTGGTAGAGTGCTTTGACTTATTACACGTAATTTAGATTGCTAACAATAAGCTATTTACTTTTTTCAATCTTTCTAAGTGATTCATCGGTATAACCCTTCAAGTTGAGGTAAACCTAGAAAATAAGATGGCCTTGAGTTTCCGTAGTTTCCTTGCGCGTTTCTGCGTAACGATGTACGAATTAAAATGCAGCATAACTCAGCCCTCGTAACCCCAACATAATGCAGATTAGTATCTTCGGCTAGGCTTGGGTAGTTAATGTCATCCCAGTTAACACCCGGAATTCTATGTGGAAAAGACCACTCCTCCATATCTAAATGCAATATTATTTTGAATTCTAGGCCTTTAGATTTATGAAGTGTCATTAACTGAACTTCATCTTTAGCTATTGGCTTGAACAACTTAACCCATGTATCTTTGCTCCAGATAAGTCTCACAGCATCATTTTCTTCTTCAAATTCATCAAACCCGATTAATTCAAGTAAGTCGTTACTCTTCTCAATGAAAGCCTCTAATATAGCTTCTGCTCGGATACCCTTTAACTGTCTTCGTATGTTTGCCATATTTCTCGCTGGCAGTTGAAAGAAATACTTTTCTATTACGTCCTGAGCGGTTGGAATAGCTCCGTACTTATATAATAGCAAATCTGAATAAACGTCAGCACATTCAGTTCCTATGTCATTAAGGGGGCTGTCAGTATATAGTCGGTGATTATGGTTTAAACCAGTTGCAAATTCTCTTAACGATATTTCCTTCTTAGCTAGGATAGCTACATCAGATGCATTTTTAATTGTGCTTTTTTCTAACCAATCGTCTATCCATGGTGAAACATGTTCTGCAGCATTTTTTAAGCTTCCATTAATAAGACGCCGAAACACATAAATATCATCTTCATGAGCTATCAATTTGTATTCAGAATCAAGAACACGGGAAGCATAATTAACAATTGATGGGTGGCACCTATGGTTTAAGTCGAGTTCAAAGTGCTGAAAGTTAGCTTTGTCTTGGGTTAAGGCTAGTAAGAATTCTGGCTGACTTCCCCTGAATTGATATATCGACTGGTCAATGTCTCCAACTGCCGTTGCGATTAATCCAAGCTCTTTTATTTTTATGAATAGTTCATGCTGAGCTTGAGACGAGTCTTGGTATTCATCGATAAAAACATGCGAGTAACGTGCTCTTATATAGCGCCGTGCGGTAACCGAGTTGTTAAGAATTAATAATGACAATGCAGCAAAACTACTCATCCACAATATACCTGCATCGTATAATGCTTTAAAACCAGCATCAGAACTAAGTTCATCACAAGTCGGTGAATTGTATCCTCCGGATAGGTAAAGTTGCTGATGAGAGTCTAGTTTTTTAACTATCTTACAATCAGACGGTTTGTCATCCCATATTCGACCTAAAAATGGCAGTATCAATTCTTTCAAGCAAAAGCTATCTATTGTGCCGAAAAAGCTAAGTTTTGTGTCGTGAGCATTCTCTTTGCAGCGCTTCTTAAGCTCCTCACTCGCTTTTTTCGTAAAAGTAATAGCAATTACACCTTTATGACTAGATAGATTCGGTGTAATCCCTCGAATTTTTTCCTTCATCACGGTGGTTTTTCCGCTACCAGGGCAAGCTGTAATGACAATGCTATCTTCACAGTCAATCGCGGCCTGCTGCTGCAGTGTTGGATTAAAAGTGCTCATTACTAAGACCTTCTCATTTCTACTAGTTTGTGCAATGGTTTTGCTAATTCACCTCTATTCAGCTTATGAAGATCTCTTGAAATAGATTTAAGCAAATTTCTCATCCTTAGCGCTTTTTTTCCTTGAAGGTACTTGATTGCGGAATCATCGTCAGATTTTCCAACCGCTGTTTGTACTTCATCAGATAGTTCTTCAACTAAATCAGTTTCTAAATCAACTTTAGATAAAAATATTCCTTGGTCATTCAGCAGATCAGAAGCTGTTTGCCACTCTCCATTGTCCACAGTATCTCGAGGGGAAAACTCGGTATTACCTCTATCGAATGGGTCTTCTCCTATAAGACTTAAACAACGATTAATGCCTGCATGCTGCCATTCATTTTTACCTGATATCTTTGAAACATCGTTATCGGTTCTCATTATCCATGGAATTTGAAGCGCATCGAGTATAGATATGAATACTTTAAAAGAAATACCGTCGACGGAAAGGATTGACAAGTTCTCAAAATCAAGGTCAATACTCAAGGCTTTAGATAGTGACTGATAAAAGAGCATTTCAGATGGCCCCTCGACTAAGAATATACCGTCAGAAAAAAATGCTTCAGCTGGCAAAATACTCATTCTGTAACTCATATCTTCCCAACCTGACTCAATACAATCTGAGCACCCCTCACTAGCAGCTACCGTTGATGAATTTTGGGGAAGTAACCGTATGATAGAGTCAGGCGAAAAATTCACAGTTATCTGTGGTGAGTGGGAAGAAATAATCGTTTGACCGGGCAACTCCTCAATTAAATAAGTAGCCAACTTTCTCTGTTGATGAGGGTGCAAATGTGCTTCTGGTTCTTCGATAACATAGAAGATAACTTCGTTTTCTAAATCATGTTCTTGTGCACTTTTTGCTTTCCATAAAGCTAACAGTATTTGATTATTTCGCCCATCTCCACCGAGCATCACATTAGAGCCATTGGTATTAGCACCAAGCTGTAGCTTTTCTATAAAGTCATTTACCTGAATTGCACCCGTGTCAAGTTGCACCTCATAATTAGCATAATGATGAGCCAACTTCTTTAGTTCGTCATTAACGTTATTCATTGCTTTATCTACATAAACCAATTGAGACACTTTATCATTGAGGTTTTCTAAGTCACTGCTGATCTCACCAAGTAAATCATGATCTTCTTGCTTCTCATCGTCAGAAAGTGACTCTTGAGCAATTTTTAACAGCTGCCGCTTTTCTTTGCGGATGAATCTTTCTAAATCACGTTGAGACTCAATATATTTTAAGTGCATGTGTTTTAGATAAAAACGACTGTTGATTTCTTGTAGATCATCAACTGAAGGACCAACAAATAGCTTATAGCTTAGGCTGCTATGTACTGCGGTATATCGTAAAAAGGTTTCATTATTTTCACTAACGCTTCCCTTAAGAACCGAGATAACAGCGTCTTCGGTGATATCTGAAAACTTAACGGTAATTGATATTTCGTCGCTAACACCGGTCGGATTAATATGAAAATCAAGCTCACTTGGCTCGATATCCACTTCAGATAAGCTTTTGTCTAATAGTATTCTTAATGCATGGAGTAAATTGCTTTTCCCCACATCGTTGGCGCCAATAATTAAAGTGTTTTTGTTAAAGTTAATATTCGAATTGGAAAAATTTCTAAATCCTTCTAAATGCACCTTACTTATTTTCAATTCTCTTTCCTTATAGACAATGGCAGAGCTAACCTAGTTACTACCTTGAAACTTGCTGTGTATCTGCAAATGACGTGTAACAGCTTATCGAACACCATTTTGGTGGTTTATAATGTTATCGGACACCATTTTGGTGGTTTATAATGTTATCGGACACCATTTTGGTGGTTTATAATGTTATCGGACAAAATTAGGCTCCTACTCAAAAAAGCAGGAATAAATTTAACTTTTTCAGTATCCGGTTATCACTCACAGCTGAACTTCGCAAAAGTGCCATGAGCGGAAGGTCGTATCCTTAGACTCTGTTAGGTTTACTATGCACTTAAACTATTTTCGCTGTTGAAGCTCCAATAGTTCTATTAGGATCGTAGTCTGGAAAGTATTTATCTGAGTAATGAATCCAAATAAGTTCTAATATGCGCACGGCATTTAGAAATTGTTCTGCGTACTCTATTGAATAACTGGCCATAAAGTCATTGTCAGGTCTTTTCGGGATAATATATTTTTTGTTGAAATTCTCTAAGCCGATTAACTCCCTTTCTTCATGAAAGCTAATTGGTTTTGAATGAACCAATGAGTTTCTGAATGCTATCATTTGAACGACATCATTACGTATATCATTAATTTCATCTGTTACTTCAACTTTTATTCGACTAAATAGCCAATCTAGCTTTCCAATCAATGTCGAGTTTGTGTACCTTTGAAACTCACCACCTTCAAAAACATGACTTCCATATGTATTTAATCGTGACTCTAAAGCAAAACAAAAGAATGCCATAGCAGGTACTATTTTTTTGAATGCGTGACCAGGGAGAGAGTCTGAGGCTTCATTTAATAAATTTATTCCAATTGAACTAATATAGCGGTCATTAATAATTGTTGACTCTATTTTTTCAGGCATATGACGATCCTTGAAAATATAACGAGCCTGTAGATTAACTCGTTTTTTATTTTTTTTATTGATAAACAAACCATAGCTGAGTTCCTATTTTGATTCAATCGATTCCTGTACTCTTACGGAGTATATAAACAAGTGTTTGATATTGTTTTAATTGGCGTTTTATAAGGGATTACGGGTGTTTGAGTGGCTTTTATTTAGGGTAAAAGGGCTTACCCTTCTTAATGCATCGTATTTTGCAGTTTTTATATATTATGAACAAGGCAATTCAATTACCTCATTATGCACTGAGGGCATTAACTTTCGTTTGCTCGCGTAAGGTCAATTTATTCATGCCATTCTTTAATAAACAGCGGTCGCCGCCCGATTGGGCTGTCTATTTTTACTTTCATTTTGTCTATATAGCTCAGCTTTTTTTTGTGATTCATTATTTATAAACTACACCTGTCGCCCTGCTTCAATGGGCAGCTTTAGCATATATTACTTTTGCAGCGGACACGTTTTACAGTCTTTTAAATAACATAATAAACAATCACATGGTTTAAAAAGGATAGTGTTTAAACATGGAATTTATCATCTCATCTAGCTCATTTTTATCAGTAATTATTTTAGCGTGAGTGCGTAAGCCGGTCATTTGGATCTGCAAATAATTTGCTATTTCTTGAACATCTTTGCTTTCATCTAGTTCACCCATTGCTTTTGCTTTATTTAATATAAGCACAAATGCTGCTAAAAATTCCATTAGATGTGCTTTAGTGATATCCACTAACTCTTGCGATTCTTCAGTTAATTCGTTTACTGTTTTTACCAGCATGCACACTGTATTAGTTGAGTTATCTTGTGTTGGCATCACTTGTGATTTAACTAAAGCTTTCAGTGATTCTAATAACGAGCCATGCTCATTTTGACACTGTTTAATTGTTGCCAGCCCTATGTCGGTATAATTTCTTAATACTTCTTTAAATAATCCCTCTTTACTGCCGAAGGTAGCGTAAATGCTAGCTGGACGCATATCTATTTCATCTTGTAAGTTACGCATTGATGTCGCATGAAAACCCTTTTTCCAAAACAGATTTGTGGCTTTGTTTATTACTTCTTGGCGATCAAATTTTGATTTTTTTAACATCTCAGACTCTTTAACTTCAAATTGAACATACGTTCAAGTATATTTTTTTATCATCTCAGAGTAAATAAGAGAAACATATATTAGGTCAAAGAAAATAAATTACCCCATAGTAAAACCCATAAAATCAATAAAATAGCTGATTAGTTAAGACTCATTTGAACGATCGCTCAAGATAATGCTTGAACACTCGTTCAAGCTAGCTTATAGTTCACTTCATCAACGAGAGACAATCAACTTATCTTTTACTAAGTTTAAATAACTAATTGGAGAAAAAATGACAGCATTTAAATCAGACGTAATCAACCGAGTATCATATCAAGTAAATGGTGCTGACCTTTCTGTACTTCAAGCTGGCAAGGTAGGTAACCCTGTCGCGTTATTAATTCATGGTATTCCGGCGAATGCACTACTTTGGACTAAAGTTATTGAAGCGTTATCAGCTCAAGGATACTTTGTTGTTGCGCCTGACTTACCTGGTTTTGGTGAAACCACTGTCACTGATAAAAGCCAGTATGGTATTCAAGCAAGTGCAAACTTACTGAATGACTGGATTATTACGCAAGGTTGGCAGGATATCTGGCTTGTCGCTCATGATATTGGTGGTGGTGTCGCTCAAGGTTTGATGGTAGCAAATGAAGCTGTCTTTCAAAAAGCAACAATATCCAACGCAATAACAGCAGATACATGGCCAGTACCTGCAATGCAAGGTTTGATTGATGCGGCAAACGCACAGCAGTTTGAGATAGCAGCAGAAAGCGGAATGCTTGCAGAACAACTTGCCCCTTTGGTTCGTGCAACTTTTGTCAATCAACAACAGATAACTGATGAAGTATTGGAAACAGTATTTCTTGATTCAAAACTAAACACTGAAACGGGCCGTGTTAAATTTGCTCACCTTCTTCGTAGCCTAACTAATGAAGATACGCTGGCGAACATGGAAGCATTGAAAAATGTAAACCTTCCTGTAAACCTGATCTGGGCGATGCAAGATCCAAATCAACCGTGGGAAGGCCCTGGCTCAATTCTTTTAAATACATTTAAAAATGTGACGGTCAATAAAATCGAACAGGCGGGTCACTTCCTGCAAATTGATGCCGAGAAAGAGTACTTAAATTTACTACTTAGTTAGGACATTTTAAGAACCATGTTGTTAGCGCTTAACTAGACGATAACTTCAATTGTTTTATGTGGGGAGTAAAGTATTACTCCTCATTATTTATAATATTAGGACCATAAAAATATGCTACTTTCTATCGTCAGCTTCGTTTTATTAAATACGGCATTGGTACATTACTTCTCTAAATTAAAGCAGAATAAAGCAGCAAAGAACCCTGTGTTTCTTAAGAGTGCAATGGCAATTAGCTCTTTATTGTCGTTGTGGGCGATAAGTACACTTTTTACAACACCTACGTCGTTAATTTCAACAGTTTTAATCATTGTGATAGCACTTTTGGTATTATCCACCAGTGCAATGTTTACTTTTTTCCTTGCTACAGCAGAAACACCTATTGGTGGTATTAAAATAGCGGTAGGTGATGATCTTTTAACCTTTAAAACTGAAAATTTTGACTCTAGCTCATTGGCAGGTAAGCGTACATTATTGAAGTTTTACCGTGGCTCATGGTGCCCTTATTGTTCGGCAGAACTGGTTATGTTTGAGACGCTTAAACCTAAACTAGATGAATATAACATTCAAATAGTTGGTATTTCTAACGATACCATTGCACAGCAAAAAGAGCATAAAATACGAGATAATATTAGCCACACTTTGGTGGCAGATCCTGAACTAAATATCATCCGACAATACGGCGTTGAACATCACAAAGCATTAGGCGCAACGTCGGAAAATCTGATTAGTATGTTTGGTATATCAATGCCCCTGCCTTGGAAAATGAAATATAAACCTATGTCTATTCCAACGTCGATATTAATCGATGACAGCGGCAAGATTGTATGGATTGACCAATCAGAGGATTATCGTTTACGCGCAAGTGAAGATGCGGTAATGGGAGCTGTAAGCGCTAATTTTACTAAAGATTAATAAGACCGACGAAAACAAAACGCAACGCTCTGCACCTAAAGTCATTGCTATTGGGATAGAGAATACCTAGGGTCTTACATGGCCTTTATCCAACGTTAAATAATAACCTTGGTGATCCTGTGGTGTAGGTAGTGGTGCTAAATTACTTGAATTTATCACCACATAACTTATGCCTATGGTTGAAAGAAAACACAAGTTTTATGATTATCGTGTTTTCTTCGGAGCATAAACTGTAGGCGTTTTCTCTGTGTGCATCCTTTGCAAAAAAATACCTAAATTAATCAATGCGTATTAGTTTACAGACATCAAAGTTGTTAAATATTTACCTTATACATAATAATTTTTGAATGCCTGCCAATTTCTATCTTCTGACTATTGGCTAATTACCAAAGCTAATTTTATTGTTCTTAAATAAATTAACTATGCTCTATTCTTAATATTTACCGCTTAAGAGTTTTGTGGAATAATGCCCGCCTCTTAGGGGAGTAGCCCGCTCAGTAATGAGTAAACTTATCAACATAATTGCACCTCAAGTGCATGGTAAGTTTGTAATGTTGTAGCAAGCGTTATCGGCGAGACCTAGGTAGACACTATCCTCATGGCGGGAGATAGTTGTTTGCCTTGGTTTAGTATTCCCGCCTGTAAGAATCAATAATGGAAGTTTTTTTAACCTCAACCGTCACTGTCACACTTGCCGAAATAGGCGATAAAACCCAGCTTTTATCGCTCCTGTTAGCCGCCCGTTTTCGTAATAAAGGCGCGCTTATTCTTGGTATTTTAGCCGCAACCTTACTCAATCATGGTTTATCAGCGTGGTTTGGGCAGTGGTTAAGTAATAGTTTTTCTTCTGAATATTTACCTTGGCTTGTAAACATCAGCTTTATTGTTGTTGGCCTTTGGCTATTAGTTCCAGACAAAGACGAAGCTGTAAGTAGTAAATACGATAGCTACGGGGCTTTTTTAGTCGCTTTTGTATTATTTTTTATTGCAGAAATTGGTGATAAAACACAAATAGCGACGGTGTTATTAGGCGCGCAATATCAGTCTGTGTTTTGGGTAACGGTAGGAACCACATTAGGTATGCTAATTGCTAACGTGCCTGTCATATACGCTGGTAATGCATTACTAAAAAGAATATCGCTAAACACCGTACGTGCTATTGCTGCTTGTGTGTTTGTGTCATTAGGTATTTATGGCTTAGTTACAATTTAATCAATATTAAAGCTCGCAACTGTTGATTTAAGTGCGAGCTTTAGTTTTTCCTGCACGTTATTTATGCATTATTTACACAGTAACATCCCTTGGTTTGTGTAATTAAGAGGTTTGAGTTAAAACCTGCGGCTAGATTAGTGACCACAGTTTCAACAAAACCACTTCCCTGAGCACACGCTAATCCTTCAGAGAGCGGCCCAGCATAAACAAACTCACCGTTTTTATTAATAATAACGGCGGCAGGCGTTGCCGGAATAACGTGTTTAAGCTTTGGTGTTAATTCAACTTGTACAACCTTCATAGCTTTATTGGCAGCAAAAGAGGTTAACGATGAAATATGCGGTTTAGCCTGTATAGTACACCCGCAGTTTTTTTCTGTTATGAGTACTAACGTCGGCTCACCAGTGTCATCCCAATCCAATTGCTTTTTAAAGTTACTAAACCACTGCTTTTGCAATAAAACTTTTGAGCTATCAAATGGTTTAAGCTGCTCTAATTGAAAATAAATTAACCCTGCAACAACGCAAATTAGCCATGCAGATATGAGCAAAAATACGAAAGTGTTAGATTTATTTAAACTTGGCAATGCTTTGCTCTAGTACATCTATACTTACATCTATTAGCTGCACTTTAGCGGTTAACTGCTGCACTATTTGCGTATCTTGGTATTGATTTTGTCGCATATTATCGGTACTACTTGCTATTAACTCAGTATTACCTGCTTGCTCAGCTACCACTTGTGCAACTGAGTCAGAGCTTGAAGACACAGCGGCTATTTGCTCGCTCATTGCTGAAATATTCTCTTTCATTGCGGTACTGATACTTGTTAAATCAACTACAAAATTTACACACTGACTCATTGATTGTGTTGACGTTTTACTATTATTAACTAGATCTTTGAGTGTTACGCCTATTTTGTCGGTGGTTGCTTTACTGTGGTTCGCCAACGATCTCACTTCAGATGCGACAACTGCAAAACCTCGTCCATGTTCACCTGCACGGGCAGCCTCAATAGCCGCATTTAAAGCAAGTAAATTTGTTTGCTCAGCGATACCCGATATTTCATTAAGAAGACCAGAAATAACCCCCCCAGCTGCAACTAAATGACTTATTTGCTCTTCTGTATGATTAAGTAACGTTAATAACTCTCTACTTTTCGAATCTGTTTGATGAACATCTTCTAATGCATTACTGACAGTTTTAGTAATATGGTCGACTTGACTCTTAAGCGCTTCACTTTCTTCTTCAACAAGCTTAAAGCCATGTGCAACTTGTGAGCCTGAATTTGCTATATCATCCGTTTGCTGTGTACGATGCACAGCTCCATCTGCAAGCTGGTCATGAACTTCGATAAGCTCTCGCGAGTTTTTTTGCAGTGATTCTGATTGCGCTTGAACTTGCTTAATAACATCAGATATATAGTCTAGCAATGTATTAAATCCAACCACAGCATCGCTTTTAGTATCATCAGCACGTAGAGAGAGTTTAATATTTTCAGGGTCTTCCATTATTTGCTCTGTCGCATAACTTAATGACAAGCCTGCACGGCGCTCGCGTTGCAATGTTTTAGCTATATAACCTGCAACTAGCACTTCAACAATCGCATATCCTGCATGTATAAGTACTGTAGTAAAAGCGAGTCTATCTGGATCAAATACATAGAAACCTGTATTTTGAGTTTGAAGATAATAAAAAGATAAATGATGAACAGCAACAAATATAATTGCCGTTATAAAAACACGCCACTGTACAAACATTATAAGTACAGCCATTAAAATGAATATCTCAAAGTGGACTTCTATTAACCCGAATGTTTGTTGGATGTGCAAAAAGGAGAACATCATAATAGCGGCTGCAACTACGTGTGCGGTTACAGCGTTGTCTGGATGCGTTCTGAGTAACCAAATTGGGAGTAAGCAAAGTGGCAAACCAATAATAAAAGCTTGAGTTAACGTACCAAAATACAGACCAACACCGATGGACTCAATAAATAAAAGGCTAAAAATAATGGTGAATAACCGAGCGACACTAGACATAAAACCCTTGAATAAATTGTAGGTTACTAAACACACACTATTATACGTAATAAAACTTAAATTGGAGCACCTATTCTAATAAAACTTCAAATAATTAAAGTCAAACTTTGAATAAGCTTATTTTATTATAGGCAGTATTTTTTTAAACGTCGGTGTTGCAGCTTGCTTTGTCCATTGAAAAATGACAATTTCAGTACATGAAATTACTGCACCAGCTTGGCGTAACTGCTCAACTGCTAACTTTTTATGCTCTAAATTTCGAGAGCCTATAGCATCTTGGATAATAATGACCTCGAAACCACTTTGCACTAAGTCTAAGCATGTTTGCAAAACACATACATGTGCTTCAGTGCCTACAACTATTATTTGTTTTTTGTCGTAGGCTTTTAATTGCTCTATAAACCCAAGCTCTGCACATGCACTAAAATGAGTTTTATGAAAATACGCGGCATCGGGCAACATGTTTTTTATTTGGTGATCAGTTTCGCCTAACCCTTTTACATATTGCTCTGTTATTAAGATCGGTACGCCGTGAATAATACCTGCCTGCGCTAACTGCAATGTGCTTTTTAAAACGTTCGGAAAATCTTTAATTGCAGGAGCAAGCAACTCTTGTAAGTCTATAATTAATAATATGCTATTTTTTACATCAATATTAGATAAAACCACTATACTCTCCTCATAAGCAGCAACCGCTGACTATATAGATTAGCTTACTATTTAATAACTTCCGTATATTATTAGTAATTAGAAAATTAAAACTTATGCTATATTTACCATCTAGCTGCGTATCAATCCATCTGCCACGAAGAGTGTTTATAAGTGCGTTTGAGTAAAATTTTTTTTCATATCACCATTATTTTTTTACTATGCATTCAATGTACTTTTGCATCACAAAACTATGCTCAACAATTACAACGTATTTCTACTGACGAAGGTCTCTCGCAAAGCTACGTTTTGCAATCACAAGAAGATGAGATTGGCTACATATGGATAGCAACCCAACAGGGTTTAAATCGCTTTGACGGATATAAAGTAAAAACTTTTAATGGTGGTTTTGGCCTAGATAAACATTATATTTACGCATTATTTAAAGCCGACGACGGAAAGATTATCGTTTCAACAGACCTTTCTGGTGCATATATAATAGACCCTCTTACTTTAAAAACCGAAAAAATCTATTCTGGTCAAATAGATAAAGAACAAAAAATGTTTTCTCCAATCTCAGCTATGACTCAGCAAAAAAACACTTTTTACTTTGCTATAGATGCCCAAATATATACATTTGATGAGACGAGTAAACACTTTACACTTAAATTAGCGCTCCCAAATAAAGGTGACTACATTAGGTCATTAACAATATATAAAAACATTTTATATATTGGTACAAATGATGGTTTATACACTACAAATATCGATAATTCAGAACTTGTAAAGGTCCCTCTTCATCTTCCTGAAAAAGATACAATAGATAATGTGAATGTCAAATTTTTAAGTGTTGATAATGAATTAGGATTACTCGTCGGTACTGTTGAAGGCATGTATCAATTAGCATTTGATAATAACAAAAATATATCTGCAGCAAATGTTACAACATTAATTCCTGATTATAATATATGGGATTATGCCAAAACTATTTACGGTGAGTTTGTAGCAACCGAAAGAGGACTATTTAGTTATCATCGCGAAACCAAAGAATTAGAGTTCATATTAAATTACGAAAAAAGTAAGTTTAATATTAATGAAAACTCAATCAACGATCTAATGATTGATAAGTCCGGCGTACTTTGGCTAGCATCTAGAACCCAAGGGGTATTTACTTGGCCAATTAAAACTCGACGCTTTAAGCACATTTTTTTACCCGGTAATAATACGATCCATGCAACCCATCAAGATAAAGATAATATTATATGGTTAGGGACAGAAGATGGAATTGCACGCTACGACAAAGCAACGAATAGAAGCAATGTATATCTAAGTTCTACCGACTCAAAAGCGATATACGGAGCATCTGCGGTATTTGATATTTTTGCGTCTTCAATTGGAAACGATCAATTTCTTTGGCTTGCTACTTTTAACGGGTTCAAATTTTTCGATAAGCAAGCTGGTAAAATCATTGAAAATAAAGACACAGAGAAAGAAGTAATTAGCCAACCCAACTTATTTGGCTTTGCCCAATTATCTGCAGACACATATGCATTTATGTCTGATGATAATTTTTATGTTTTTAATGAAACAACCGGAAAAACAAGAATTATTAAAGGACTCAAAGAGCAAGTCGATCCTTTATTTTCTTACGCCTTCTATAAACCTCTTAAAACGCATCCTGAAGAATTTGTTATTGGTACATCAAAAAGTTTTCTTAGGTACAACGAAAAAACACAAACTTTAACAACGATATTTCAGTCTTTTAATCCTAAAGAAGATATATTTTATACTGTAGAAAACTTTTACTTAGACATAAAGCGAAATACTTTATGGTTAGCAACAACTCATGAAGGCTTACTTGGTGTTGACCCAGTTACTTATGAAAGAAAACACTTCATAGGGCTAAAAAATTCATTTAATACTGATTCTATTTATTCGTTACTTCCTGATGAAAATGGTTTTTTATGGGTAAGTACCGACAATGGTTTATATCAAATAAACCTAGATACACTAAATGTGGTGAGTTATTCAGTGAAAGACGGGTTGAACATAAACCAATTCACACAAATCGCAGCAACAACATTAAATGATGGCAAATTAATTTTTGGTAGCAATGCGGGAGCTCTACTGTTTGATCCCTTAGATTTTGATGAGAAAGAGTTATTTAAAAAAAATAACTTAGCTATCACTGATATAAATCTCTTTACCAAAGAACTAAATTATTATCCGCAGAAATACCTTAGCCAACCGCTTGAACTTGGCTATGAGGATATGGGTCTTACGGTTAGTTTTTCTAGCTTTTCTTACCCCAATATAGACAAAGCGTATTATAAGGTAATTCTTTCAGGGCCAACATCCCTTACATATGAAGACTTACAATCTAATCAAGTGTTTTTCACAAAGCTTCAACCAGGTAGCTACTCACTAACAATATCAGCACATAATCGTGATGGTGTTGTTACAAGCGAACCAGCCACACTCAACATCAACGTAGCCTACGCACCTTGGAAATCGCCCTTTTCTATTGCCGCCTATGTAATTTTAATACTTGCCGTATTGTTTTTCATTTTTTGGCAATACCGCAGCCGTCAAGTTGCAATTGAACGAGCCCATAGAGCCACTATTCATTCACAAAAACAAACAGAACTCGCGCTTAAAAATAATAAAAGCGGCGTTTGGGATTATAATTTTAAAGATAATTCTGTAAATACACTTAGAGGAAGTGAGCTAGGTTACTCAGACTTACCTGAACGCGTGCACATAGGCCAATTTTTAGTACTTATACATCCAGATGATCGTCGTCGTTTTGAAAGCCAATGGGAAAACTATTTCAAATATAAAAAACAGCAAAATTGGCAAGCAACCTATCGTTTACAACACAAAAAAGGGCACTGGCTGTGGTATCAAGATACAGGGCAAGTTATTTATAACCCTCAAACAAATGAGCCTTTATATGTTTCTGGCATATATACCAACATAACTGAGCAACGTGCTAATGAGCAACAAGCAAAAATTTTAGGTGAAGCGTTTAGCCAAATAAACGACTGGTTACTTATACTCGATAAGCATTTAATGCCATTTTCTGCGAATAACAGCTTTATTGAAACGTTTTCAAATGAACAGGCAGCCACTAAAATTAGTCCTAAATTGTTCATAAAAGCGATTGGTAAAAATAAATGTAAAGAATTTGCTCGTATTTTAAAAAAATTAAAACCGACTGAAAACTGGCAAAGTGATGCTTACATAAAAACAGCAAAGAATAACAAGCATCCTATTCATATAAGTGCCACAGCTGTAACTAAAGATACCGCAAGCTATTATGTTGTTGTTATTACAGATTTAACCGAGCAAAAACGTGCAGAAAACGAACTTCGCTATTTGGCTAATTTTGACCCTCTAACGCATCTACCTAATCGTAGTTTAATGTATCAAAATATTGAAGAAGCGATTAAACATGCCAATGAAAGTAATACACAATGCGCATTATTATTTATTGATTTAGATAAATTTAAACCTGTTAATGACTCTTTTGGCCACGCAGTAGGCGATAAGCTACTGTGTAATATTACCCAAAGAGTAAACGGTATGCTTGGCGAAAATGCTAAACTTGGCCGCCAAAGTGGTGATGAATTTTTAGTGCTGATTCAAAATATAAAATCGCTTCAGTCTCTTCGCGATACCGTAAGAAAAATTAGTAATGAATTAGCTAATAAAGTAATTATTGAAGACTTCTCTATTAATATTTCAGCCAGTATTGGCGTCGCTTTATACCCGTTCGATGCTGTAACCACCGATATACTTATCCGTAATGCCGATGTTGCGATGATGCACGCTAAACAAGGCGGGAGAAACGACTTTAAGTTTTTTAGCGATGAAATGAATGAGCTGATAAAACAAAAGTTACTGCTCGAAAATGATTTAAAAGATGCAGTGAAAGACAACCGATTTTTTAATCACTATCAGCCTATCATCGACATAGAAGAAAAAACAATAAATGGCGTGGAGTTACTCATGCGCTGGAAAAATCAAGGACAGTTAGTATCGCCAGCACTTTTTATACCGGTAGCAGAAGAAACTGGTTTAATAGAGCTCCTTACTGAGCAGGCCTTGTACCGCTCACTTATTGAGCTTGCGCCTATACTCAGCGAAAACCCACTGTTTTATATATCTTTAAACTTATCGCCTAAACACATTTTAAAAACAAACATAACACAGCGGCTAATGTCTATATTAGCGGACTCTCAAGTTCATCCAAGACAATTAAGACTTGAAATAACAGAGAGTATTTTACTAGAAGATAAACTCAAAGCAGCCAAACAGCTACAAAATTTAAAAGCTGCTGGGTTTAAATTACTGCTTGACGATTTTGGTACTGGTTACTCATCACTCACCTATTTGAGCCAATTTCCTATTAATGTTATTAAGATAGATCAAAGCTTTGTAAACAGTATTGGTATAGATAAAGGTGATGAGTCGATTATTAAGACCATTCTTTCATTGGCCGAAAACCTAGATCTTTACTGTATTGCAGAAGGAGTAGAAACGCGCGAACAGATGATCTTTTTAACTGGAATTGGATGCAATGTATTGCAGGGTTATTACTTTGCAAGGCCAATGGATGCTAAAGACTTACGTAAAAGCGATTGTTTTAGCAATATCATTGATTTGATTTGATTTGATTTGATTTGATTTGAAACATTAAAAGCGTGCTAATAAGTTTTACACGCTTTTATGTCTATTAGTTTGTATTAGTGAATGTGATGGCATTCGTGGCTTTCAATTTGTAATACACTATTGCGTACATTAAATTTTTCAGCTAACAGTTGCTCTACCTTCATACGACACGCTTCATCATGTTTTTCAATTGTACAATGCTGTTTAAGTACAACGTGCGCTCCGACTACTACACCCTTATATTTACGCGTTACAGTGACATTATGGACATTGTGAACATGCTCCATATCTGTAATCTCACTCTCAATATCTGCTACTTTAGGGAGTTTGGCCTTATTTAAACGTAAACCTTTTATACAACTAATAATGACCTTAACACCGGTAAACAACACGAAAGACGCGATTAACATGCTCGATAAAATATCGATAACAACCCAGCCCGTAAAATATATAAGAATACCAGCCACAAATGTCGATACGGTAGAAATCAAATCAAAGAATGAATGTAAAAATACCGCGTAAACATTAATACTCGCTTTGCGGCCTTTATATAAAACCCATGCAGCAGCACCATGAAACAAAAAACCAATAGCAGCAATAACCGACATTAAATAACTATTAATAGCCAGCTCGTTTCCTTCATGCTGGTGTATATAGCGCTCACCACCTTCATACAAAATAATTAAACTGATTGCTAGGTATAAAAATCCGTTCACCAGACCACCCAAAAGCTCGGCTCTTTGATGACCATCGTTATAGGTTTTAGCAAAATGAATAGCGAGACTTGATGCAATCAGTGCGATGAATAACGAGCTATTGTGAACAAACAAATGTCCCGCATCGGCAAGTACAGCAAGCGAATTAGAATAATAAGCACCTATAACCTGAATTACCATAAACGAACACGTAATTGCTAGCGCAATAAGTAACCGACGACGAGAAGCTTGGTGTGTAGTGATTTCTGTCATGAAATGCTTGAATAACCTATACTTAAAGTGCAAATAAACCAAAGATGGCTTAGAGTAGAAAAGGGTAATGATATACAGTATCAATTATAATACGTACTGCCCTCAAACGCACTAAAAACTTAGTAAATCAAAAAAAATGTGCTAATAGTTAGTAAGCTAAAACAATAAAAATATAATAGATAACAATTTAATTGTGGCTTAAACACATGGAGAGTTGAGTGAGTAATAACATATCAAATGAAACATGGCGAAACTTGGAGTTACTGCCGTTTTGTGTATTACTTTATGATGCCAATGAAAAGATATTTAAAGTTAATAGTCAGGCACTGAGTTTATTTGACTTAGAAGAGCAACCACATTTTAAAAAAACTGATTTTGCACATATCACTTTAATTAATCATCATAGTAAAAAAGAGCTATTAGTCGAGGAGCTATTCTTTGATTATTTCACTGCAAATAAACAATGCCAGTTTGTTTTATCAAAACAGGTATCCAAATTGCTACTCAATGTAAAATTTGCAAAATTACCTAACTCAAGATCTATTATTATTATCGATATAATAAATAATAATGTAGATGAACAATATGATTTTGATAATATTATTTCGAACATCTCAACTGACTTAATTGATATTCAAAATGACGACGTTGATAAGCATATCAACTACGCATTAAAAGCTATTGGTACCGTTTGCCACGCAGATAGAAGTTATCTTTTTAAGTTTGCCGAGGATGGTAAAACCATAAATAACACCCACGAATGGGTCAATAATGATATACAAGCATTTAAAGAGGACTTACAAAACCTTCCGAAAAGCGATCTCCCATATTTTTTTAGTTTGATGGCACGTACTCACTTATTTAGATTTAACGATGTAACGTCGTTACCCATTCAAGCAATGAGCGAAAAAACAATTTTTCAGCGACAAAAAATAAAATCAGTACTTTGCATTGGTCTACGTTATGACAAAGAGCTCGTTGGCTTTATAGGCTGTGATTGCGTTGTTCAAAAGCGAAACTGGACTGATTTAGACCTTATTCGCCTAAGGTTAGTAGGTGAAATGCTTACCAATGCTTTCAAAAATTTAAATTACAAGAAAGAGCTACAACAAGCTCAGCAGCAACTCATTAATGCCAATCATAAACTTAACAAACAAGTTAATACTGATGGCCTTACAAACATTGCTAACCGACGCTGTTTTGATCAAACTTTAAAATGTGAAATTAAGCGCGGCGCACGTAATAAAGAACCCATTAGTTTAATAATGTGTGATATTGATTTTTTTAAGCGTTATAACGATAACTATGGGCATCAGCTAGGTGACGAAGTGTTAAAACAAGTTGCCAAAGCGCTGTATGATCTTTGTAAACGTGAAGGTGATTTAGCCGCTCGTTTCGGTGGTGAAGAATTTGCGATAATTTTACCTGCAGTCGACACAGATCACTGTCAAAGGTTTGCTGTTCTTATTCAGGAAAAAATCGCAGAACTTGCAATTGAACATAACTTTTCAACTGTCAGTAAATACCTCACTTTAAGCATTGGGTTTTATAGCCTTATACCCAATCAAAAAACAACATCTAAAGAAGTTATAACTAACGCCGACATAGCCCTTTATAACGCAAAAGAAACAGGCAGAAATAAAATAGCCAGTTTTTAAAAAACCGACTAAGTCGGCGCTCTACAGTGAGTTTTAGTGGTTAAAAGTTCGCTGTAGTGATAATCTATACACGCTGAAATTATAAACAATACAACCACTCAGAGTTTAATTATTATAAGGAATGTTTAAATGGATCCAGTCACACAAATTCTCGATATGGTTTTTACTGTTGAGGCTTTTTTACTTGTTTTTGTTATCGTGCTTTTAAAAAGTAGCGTTAAATTTGTACCACAAAACCGCGCCTGGTTAATCGAACGTTTTGGGAAGTACCAATCAACTAAAGAAGCCGGCCTTAACTTTATCATTCCATTTATTGATAGAATCTCGGCTGATCGTAGCTTAAAAGAACAAGCTCAAGATGTACCATCGCAGTCAGCTATCACTAAAGATAACATCTCACTTATAGTTGATGGCGTACTGTACTTTAGGGTACTAGACCCGTACAAAGCAACGTATGGCGTTGACGACTATACGTTTGCAGTTGTGCAACTTTCGCAAACAACAATGCGTTCAGAACTCGGTAAAATGGAGCTTGATAAAACATTTGAAGAGCGTGATTTACTTAACACCAACATTGTTGCTGCTATAAATCAGGCATCTGAGCCTTGGGGTATTCAAGTACTTCGTTACGAAATTAAAGATATTGTGCCACCTAACTCTATTATGGAAGCGATGGAAGCACAAATGAAAGCTGAGCGTGTTAAACGTGCTCAAATTTTAGAATCAGAAGGTGACCGCCAAGCAAATATCAACGTTGCTGAAGGTAAAAAGCAAGCACAAGTACTTGCTGCAGAAGCTGACAAAGCCGAGCAAATTTTACGCGCTGAAGGTGAAGCAACAGCTATTACAACAGTTGCAGAAGCACAAGCAAATGCACTTATTAAAATAGGTGAAGCTGCAGATACAGAGCAAGGTCAAAAAGCAATTCAGCTAGACTTAGCAACTAAAGCAATTGCAGCTAAAGAAGCGATTGCTCGTGAGTCATCAATTGTATTACTGCCAGATAACGCAACAGATGCAAGCTCAATGGTTGCCCAAGGTATGGCAATTATTAATAGTTTAAATAAAAAGAATTTGGGTTAATAACTAAATAAAGAGGTTTGTATGGATTTTATTACGCAAAATTTACCGCAAACACTTATGGTACTTGGTATTGTTGCTTTAATAATAGAAGTAGCAGTACTTGGCCTTTCTACATTTATTTTATTGTTTTTTGGATTATCGTTATTCCTCACAGGATTATTAATGAGTTTTGGTATTTTACCCGACTCATTAACCACCGCCCTTTGGAGTAATGCAATTGTAACAGCAGGTTTGGCCGTTGTACTTTGGAAACCATTAAAACAAATGCAAAATCGCGTAGATAAAAAGCAAGTAAATAGTGATTTTGCTGAACTCACTTTTGTGCTTACTAGCGATGTAACAGAGCAAGGTTTAACTACACATCAATATTCAGGTATTAGCTGGAAGCTTAAAAGTGAGCAACCAATTATCGCAGGTACTGAGGTTGTAGTAACCAAAAAAGAAGTGGGTGTTATGTGGGTTAAGCCTAAAAGCTAACCATCACTTTAAAACAAGCACTGTGTATAATAAATTACAGTAAAACGGGCGGCTCAAACTGCCCGTTTTTTATGCCTGAGATTTGAAATACAGCACCTTGTTCAGTAACAGTATTATTAATCGCTTCATCAAATGCCGATGTCACAAGTAACAATTCAGCATTTTCACCACCAAATGCAGTGCATGTCGGTTTTATTGCACAAAGCTTTATTGTTTTAATTAGCTCACCGCCTGGGGATAAACACATAACACACCCCATTCCCCACACAGCTAGCCACAAATTACCTAATTGGTCGGTTACGCAGCCATCGGGATCAACATCAGTATTATTAAATTGATAAAAAACACGTGGCTCAGAGCAAGGTTCGCCAGTTTGCTCATCCAAATCTAATACATAAATACAACTCGTTAAAGAGTCGCAGTAATAGCCACATAAACGTGCCTTATCAAAACACAATCCATTTGGAATACTCAAGTCACTTACAACGGCTTTAAGCTGGCGTTTATAATAACGGTATATTTTACCATCACCTTTTTTAGCATTTACATGCATTGTACTAAACCAAAAACCACCCCATGGATCGGCGCGGCCATCGTTTGAACGCCTGTTTAACAGTGTATTTTCAATATTGAGGATAAGATGGCGAGTGTTTGAATTAATATGATATTTATATAAACCAGTACTTGTACAGAGTAACAAGTGCTGCTCATCAATCCACGCTATTGCACTGAGCGTATCAGGCATATTAACTATTTTTAGTTGGCTTTCGTTGTGTGTATTTTTACTTAAAAGTAGTTTTTTATTTATGTCGACCCAAAAAAAAGTATTCAGTATTGGATGCCAAAGTGGGCTTTCTCCAAGCTGATTCTGTGTGCTTTCAAAAATGGTTACGCTAGGATCAAACATAAATACTTATTCTTTATTATTAACAAAGCCTTGTAATACTAAACCTTACCAGAAAACAGTGAATTTCGCGATGTGTACCCGGCTTTAATTTATCAACACCATTAGTAATTTTTAGACTGAGTTGATAACATCAAATTTCATAAAAAGGATTGGCCATGAACAACAATAATAAAAACACACTCGTCGTTGAAGGCGGTGCAATGCGCGGTATATTTGCCGCAGGTGTGCTTGATGAGTTTTTAAAACATCAATATCAGCCGTTTGAACGCTATTTTGGAGTTTCAGCCGGGGCAACTAATATAGCCGCATTTTTATGCAAACAACCAATGCGAAATTATAAAGTGATTACTGACTACTCATGCCGTCCTGAATTTATTAATTTAGCGCGCTTTATTAAAGGTGGTCATTTATTTGATTTAGATTGGTTATGGCAAGAAACAATTCGCGAAATACGCCTTCATACGGAGGTCTTTGAGCAAACTCCACACGAGTTTTATATTGTATCTACGGCAATCGAATCAGGCAAAGCACACTATTTAAAAGCCACCAGCGCCGATATGGTGCATCAATTAAAAGCATCATGCGCTATACCCATTGCATATCGTGACTACCCTATTATTAATGACATAGCGATGACCGATGGCGGTGTTGCTGATTCAATTCCGGTTATAAAAGCTTACGAAATGGGTGCACGCGAAATCACCGTTATTTTGTCTCAATGTTTAGGCTATCGTAAAAAACCCAGTAAGGCACCTTGGCTTACTAAAAAAATGTATAAAAACTATCCCGCATTAATTCAAACGACCTTAAATAGGGCTGATTTTTATAATAAGTCTATCGATTTTATTATAGATCCACCAAATGACTGCAAAATCAATATCATTGCACCACCGGCTAATTTTAAAGTTGGGCGTACCACTAAAAAGTTTGAAATACTTAATAGTGGTTACAACATGGGAGTTGATACTGCTAAGGCCTTTTTAGCTAAATAACTGCATTCTTTAACCTAATAATTGCGGTGCTTTACCCGCAATAACTGCGGTTAGTAAACCAGCTAACATAGCTCCTACAACGGTGCATATTGCACCGCCTAAAATACCGTAAACACCCATAAAACATATCAGCGCTAAACCAAATAGCAGTGTGCTTAAAAATGTTTTAGCCAATAATGTAAGTGTGTTTTTTCGTATATTGAGCATCATTAGTAATAAACTCACCATCGCAATTATAATTATTAGCTCGTTCATGCGGGTTGTACCTCAACTTGTAATTTTTGTGTGTTTTTTATTTTTAAGGCAACAAACATACACACGATACCCACCACCATAAAGCTTATATCTACTACCGCGACAAGCGAGCTATTAAGGTTAATAACATTGCTAACGCCAAGTGAAATATTAAGTGGCAGCACCAAAGCAAGCGAAGCGCCGCATAGTAAAAGAGTCAGCTTAAAGTAGTTTTTATAACCTATGGGTAATACACTTAAGAATACCCATGCCAACCACGTATAAAAGAACACGGGTCCAAAAAAGCTATTTTGCGCCACACCAACAACGCTATAATTAAGTACAACTTGCAGAGGAAACAGTACAAAGCTTGCTAATACCAAACCTCCACAGCTGCCAATAATAAAACGATTCCAGCGAGCATATGCCTGCATACTCAGTGAAGGGCTACTGCCACGTGTGCGCTTTGCTAGCCACATCATCATGCCCGAAATAGGTAAAAGCGCAGTACTTAAGCCAAGTAATACCCAAAGTAATTTTACAAACACTCCTGCAAAGTTCCCAAAGTGCAGCGGAAACATCAACTCAATTACTTTTATCGAAACACCTGAAATATTACCAAAACTACTCATCGACTGCACAAACTCACCATTGCCCTGATAATGCAGTAACTGAGAAGCAACAGCCTCGCCACCTAACAAACGCAAATATACCTGCGCATTCGCATCGTTATGCGCCATTATTGTGACGTCCCTAATTATTGCTTCAGGGTAACGACTATGAGCATGCTCTAAAATAGTGTCTATTTTTGTAGATTGCTTTATGTGGCTAACTACAGGCTCAGGAATAGCGGTAAACGTTTCTATTAACTTATCTTGATCGCCACCAAAGCTCACAAACGCAGCTGCTGGTAATAAAATAATGGTCGCGAGCCCTAAGAATGATCCAGTAAAACCAATCACAATGTTAAATACGCTGCCCCAAATACCTATAACCTTATGAGCATCGCTTACTGCAATATCTAACCCTTTATCTCGCCTAAACGTAAAGAGCTCTTTTATCAATTTGCGATGAATAAACAAGCCTGTCACTGCACTTACTAAAAGCGTTAAACCTAAAAACCCAGTGAGTATTAACCCAATTGGTCGCCCTAAATGCAAATCTGCATGAAATTCACCTATATAAGTTGGCGCATCCGTTTTTTTATTGGCGTAAAACTCTTTACTAGGCCCATAGTAAGTATTTTCCAGCGTCAACGTATCGGGATGAAATTGAAATACTCTGGCCACCTCTTGGTCGTAATTTTCATCGCCATGGTGGGATTCAAATACCAACGTTAACAAATGAAAGTTATGCCCACTTGGTAAAAACACATGAATGTTTTCGCCAAATTCACTAGGTACTTTTTTATGGTATTCGTTTACTAGTCGGTTAATTTGCGCGCTGGCAACGTGTTGGCTAGATTGCAGTTCTGGGTTAGCCCATATTTTTAACTCAGGTCGCGACAGAACTGCTAACGCCCCACTAAATGCAACAATAAATAGCAGTACAGCAGTAATAATTCCTACCCAGCTATGTAATAAAAATAGCTTTTTTAAAGTAATCGACTTCATCCCTGCCCCTGCGTTAACGCCCAAAAACTCAATAAACCATGTAATACACACAATGCAATCATTACTACAAAAGGTTGCCATGCTTTTTGCGCCAAATACGCATAAATAAACAACGCAGTCCAAATAATAGGAAAGAGTAAAATAGGTAGTAATATTTGTTCATTCATTTGAAACGGTAAATAGGTTGTCATACCCGGAATCATTATTACCGCAGTAACTAGCGCTAATACACACGCAATTAAGTGCCTTCGCCGTGTAGCTGTAAACGTTTTTTTATTATTCATTATTCGCTCAGTAAATTTGCCCAAACATATACAAAACAGCACATGCAAATGATAACAATTGCCATTATATTGTGCATTTAATGCTTAATGCAATTTATTAAACAAATTAAGTCTAAAAACACTGTTGGTTTGCCTTAAGAGCTTTTATGCTACGCCTCGCAATTTAGGTACGCAGTAATGCGTCATTTCAGTTAAGCCGAGTTCGGGCTTTTTAATTTTTCAGGAAGCAGTAAACCGTGGATATAATTAACGCGATTATTTTAGGTATTATTGAAGGTATAACAGAATTTTTACCCATATCATCAACTGGGCACTTAATTGTAGCGTCAAAGTGGTTAGGCATTGAATCAACAGATGCTAACCTCGCCTTCGAAGTAATTATCCAGCTTGCCGCCATTTTAGCGGTACTAGCCAACTATAAAGACAAGTTTAGCCCTAAACATTTCAATTTATGGGTGAAAGTTGCCATTGCATTTATTCCTTTGGGTATTATTGGTTTTATATTTAGTGATGTAATAAAAACACTGTTTAGCGTACCAGTAGTAGGTGTTATGTTTATTGTAGGCGGTGTGATTTTTTTACTATTAGAGCGCAGTTATAAAGAGACTCACTGCACAACTACCGATGTAACCCAAGTTACTTATAAACAAGCTCTTTGGATTGGCGTAGCACAAGTATTTGCGTTAATTCCAGGGACTAGTCGTGCTGGAAGTTCTATTGTTGGTGCCATGTTGTGTGGTTTAAACCGAAAAGCCAGCGCTGAATTTTCATTTTTACTTGGTTTACCTGTACTTGCAGCAGCCTCAGGGTACGACTTACTTAAACATTACCAACTGTTTAGCTTAGATGACCTAACTGCCCTTGCAGTTGGCTTTTTAACATCTTTTATAGTTGCTTATTTTACTATTAAACTATTCATACGCTTTCTAGAAAATTTCACTTTTGTTAGTTTTGGTCTTTACCGAATCGTATTTGGTGTTATTTTACTAACTATAGCCTACACATAAGAGAATATTATGAGCGAAAAAATAAACGAAGAAGCACTCCACGCCCTAAAAATAGCTTTTACTTACATGCCTAAAGCGATTGAGGTGACAAAGTATGAATATGGCGAGCGCTACCAAAGCGTGCTTGATCACATTGAAGCTGTACGTGAAACACTGCTTATTAACGATGTTGACCCAGAGGAAGTAGGCGGCGATATCAACCCGCAATATACCCCAAATTCAACGTATTAAAAGTATACCGCTGAGTATTATATGCTCGGCGGCATGCTGCGCTATATACAAGGGCCTGTTTATCTTTCGAGGTTAAATTTGCAGCAGACTGTTTGGTATTTAGGCAAGGCAAAGCCTATGTAGTGTGGTTATTCCCCATAAATAGGCGATAACGCAGCATAAATGCCAAACATGCGCTGCCCTTTGGGTTCTGCCTAGGGACAATTTACTCTTTGTTGCTCGGTTTTTACTTATTCTTACATGGATGTAAGCCAGTAGAATAACGCAGGAGCAGTTATCGAGCCCACTAGGTTACAAACCTCGCGCCGCGATTAAATCGCCCCTAGATTGAACAAATTTTAATCCTGAAAGGTCAACAGGCCCTACTACTATTAATAAACCACTAACTTAGTTCATAAAAACATAAGGTTATAAAATTTAATACGTATCAATTTTAGTTATTAGTAATTAAAACTGCTAAACTGGATTTTAAACTAATACCAATGCCCTAATTGGCCTATGTATTATATAAATTGAACAAAAGCTTACGGGGTGTTTTCTTTTGAATTTTTTACGACGTTTTCACGATATAGTTTCTAATCAATCTCTTGATTTTGAAAGTAAAATTAATAAGCTCTTAGTGTTTGGGTTAGAAGTATTTGACCTTGAACTAGGTATTATTAGTAAAGTAGATGAAAACAGCTACACCGTTTTATATGCCAAAACCCCTGACAACTCACTTTTACCCGGTACCGTGTTTGAATTACAAGGCACCTATTGCGTACATACGCTCGCTGCAGGCTCTGCACTTGCCTTTCATAAAGCATCTCAAAGCGCAATTGCAAACCACCCCTGTTATATAAACTTTCAGTTAGAGTCTTATATTGGCGCGCCAATAAAAATTGGTGATAAAATATTTGGCACCGTTAACTTTTCATCCGCAAAAGACTCCCTCGCTTTTAACGATGATGCTTACGACTACATCGAATTATTTGCACAATGGCTTGGATCGGAATTTGCTCACACCCAAGCTAAAGAACAACTAATAAAAAATAGTAATACTTTATTAAAGTTAGAACACGTTGCAAATATAGGTACGTGGGAGGTTGATCTAATCTCCGATAAAATTACCTGGAGCGAGCAAACCTACCTCATACATGAAGTGGATGAACAATTTCAACCGCAAATGAATTCTGCAATCGAGTTTTATAAAGAAGGTCCAAGTCGTGAAGGCATAACTCGCGCGGTAGAATTAGCCATAGAAAAAGGCAAAAAATGGAATTTAGAACTAGAAGTAGTAACCGCTAAAAATAAACACTTATGGGTGGCTACCTTTGGTGAGGCCGAATTTGATGAAGGCCGATGTGCTCGATTATTTGGCACCTGCCAAGATGTAACCGAGTCAGTAATGCTCCGAGAAGAGCTTAAACAAAAGCAAGCTCAAGCAGAGCGCCTACTTGAAGACAGAAGCATGCTATTTGCTAAAATCAGCCACGAATTAAGAACCCCACTGAATGGCATTACAGGTATGCTAACCACATTAGTTGATGAACACAGTGAAGAAGTTCGCGCTGAAAAAATTAAAATAGGACTTAGAAGCGCCGATATTTTACTTAGTATTATTAACGAAGTGCTCGATTTTTCTAAAATTAATCATGGTGAGCTAAAGCTTGAACCTACTGACTTTTTACTAAAAACAATTTTTACCGATTTAACTTCTTTGTATACACCTCTATTTAAAAACACGCATGTAACGCTACAAGTAAATAATACAATTGATGACAACTGCTGGGCGTTTAGCGACAACACACGCCTTAGCCAGATTGCTTCTAACTTACTGAGTAATGCACTTAAATTTACTGAAAATGGTTCAGTTACATTAAACACCAGCCTTTCTAAAATAAAAAATAAGCTAAGTTTAAATATTGAAGTGTCTGATACAGGCCGAGGAATGAGTAAAAACTTTTTAGAATCACTATTTTCTCCTTTTTCTCAAGAAGTAGATGCTAAAAATTCAAAAGGTGGAACAGGCCTTGGCCTTGCAATAGTAAAAGAGCTTGTTGAATATATGGGCGGAAAAATAAAGGTAAAAAGTACACCTAATAAAGGCACTACGTTTTTAGTAAATATTCCTATTGAGAAAGGGACAGAACAAAAACAAGAAAGCCTTAAATCAACGTTAGATATCAACGGCAGTGAACTATCAGTGCTTGTAGTCGATGATAACGACATTAATAGGTTGGTACTTCATGCTTCTTTAGGCAAACTTAATATAAAAGCCGACTCTGCAGTTGATGGCCAAGATGCTGTATTAAAATGTCGCCAAAAGCATTATGACCTTATTTTTATGGACTGCATAATGCCCATACTCGATGGATTTGAGGCAACAAAGCAGCTTAGATCAGAAAACATCTGCTCGCATGAAGAAACCTACATAGTGGCTATAACTGCTAATACTTCATCACAAGACAAACTTGCCTGCAAACAAGCCGGTATGGATATGTTTATATCAAAACCGTTTAAACTCCCCATACTTGAAAAAGCGGTTATTAATGCGCTTGAGCATACCGTAAAAATCAGCTAATTTTTACTGCACTGCCACTGGTAAAAAATAAGAACATAAAATGAAAAACATAATTAGAACTATATTACTAACAGTACTTATTGTTGCAGTATTTAAAGGCGTTTCCACTGGGCAATGGAGCTCATCGATAACAATAGTTATCGTATCAGGCGTATTGCTGTTAGTTACATTTATCAGTGCTAAGCCATCACGTGGATCATCAGCTTATACTGGCAGTGAGTCATCAGTTTCCTCTAGCAGTAACTCATCGCATTCTCATACAAATTGTAGCGGCGGTGATTCTGGCGGTGGGTGCGATTAAATCGTGTGCTAATTCTTAAGCATTAAAAAAGCCGCCTTTGGAGAAGGGCGGCTTGGGTTAACAAACAGCTATGGGTGTAGCCTTGCTGTTATATCAAGAGAGTTTTTACTAATTACATTAAGCAGCGCTTTGATCAGCTTCTTCAGAGTGACGAATTAAATAATCAAATGCACCTAAACTTGCTGTTGCACCGCTGCCCATTGCAATAATAATTTGTTTAAACGGAGTATTGGTTGCATCCCCCGCGCCGTAAATTCCTGGTAGTGACGTTGCGCCTTTAGCATCAATCAGTATTTCACCAAATTTGCTTAATTCAAGGTCGCTGTCCTTTAACCATTCGGTATTTGGTATTAAGCCTATCTGTACAAATATACCGGCAAGTTCAAGCTCTTTGCTCTCTCCCGACACTCTATCTGTGTACACTAAGCCAGTTACTTTTTTACCATCGCCAAGTACTTCGGTAGTTTGTGCACTTTTGATAATGGTAATATTAGCCATGCTTTTAGCTTTACGAATAAGCACTTCATCAGCACGTAGTGTGTCTGCAAATTCAAGTACCGTAACACTTTGCACAATATTAGCTAAATCGATTGCTGCTTCTATACCTGAATTACCACCGCCAATTACGGCAACAGGTTTACCTTTAAATAAAGGGCCATCACAATGTGGGCAATATGCCACACCATGGCCGCGATATTCTTGCTCCCCTGGTACGTTCATTTCGCGCCAGCGTGCACCAGTGGCAAGTACGAGCGACTTAGCTTTAAGTACTGCGCCATTTTCAAGTGTAATTTCGTAGCCATTGTTATAACCAAGTGCCGCTGCCCGCTGATTATGCATTACATCTACATCGTATTCTTTAACGTGTTCTTCAAGCTGGGCAACCAATTTTGGCCCTTCAGTCGCCTTAATCGAAATAAAGTTTTCTATTGCTAATGTATCTGCAACTTGTCCACCAAATCTGTCGGCAACAATACCTGTATTTAACCCTTTTCGTGCTGAGTAAATAGCAGCCGATGCGCCCGCAGGCCCGCCACCAATTACAAGTACATCAAATTTATCTTTTTTACTTAGCGATTGAGCTTGGCGCTGTGCCCCTTTGCTATCTACTTTATTGAGTATGTCGGTAAGGCTTAGTGCACCTTGGCTAAATGGTTCGCCATTTAAATATACAGCCGGTACAGCTAAAATATTTCGCTCTTCTACTTCGTCTTGAAATAATGCGCCATCAATCATGGTCGCTTTAATATTGCTGTTTGTCGCTGCCATAGTATTAAGTGCTTGCACTACTTGCGGGCACGTTTGGCAACTTAAACTTATATATACTTCAAAGTTAAGTTCTTGAGTAAGCGATTGTATTTGTTCAATGTCTTCGCTTTTAGCTTTACTTGCGTGTCCGCCAGTATGTAAAAGAGCTAACACTAAACTTGTGAATTCGTGGCCCATAGGTACGCCTGCAAACGTAATATGAGTGTTTTTAATAGGTGAATGTACAACCATTGACGGGCGACGCGCGCTTGTATCAGGGTTGTTCATTACCGTAAATTTATCGCTCAGTGAGGCTAAATCGTTCGCTAAGCTTTCTACTTCTGCTGATTTTTTGCTGTCATCCAAGGCAATAAGCAGCTCAACAGGTTGAGTAAGCGATTCAAAATGGCTTTTTAATTGATTTTTTATGTTGTTATCTAACATGGCTTAACCCTTTTAGGAAAATTTAAACAGCAAGCCTCCCATGCCAAATAATGCATGTGCTTAAACAAGTATATTGATATAGGAGGCACCAACAAACGGATGTTCGTTGATTTAAGGGCAGTTACCTGCCCTTATAGTAGGGATAAATCTATACTTAGATTTTACCAACTAGGTCTAGTGAAGGTGCAAGTGTGTCTTCACCTGGCTGCCAAGATGCAGGACAAACTTCACCGTCGTGAGTTGCAATGTATTGTGCAGCTTGTACTTTACGAACAAGTTCTTTAGCGCTACGGCCAATACCTAAATCGTGAGTTTCAATAATTTTAATTTCGCCTTCTGGGTTCATTACAAATGTACCGCGAAGTGCTAAGCCTTCTTCTTCAATCATTACGCCAAAGCTACGAGTAATACGTCCTGTTGGGTCGCCAATCATTGGGTAAGTAATTTTACCAATTGTGTCTGACGTATCGTGCCATGCTTTGTGAGTGAAGTGAGTGTCAGTAGATACTGAGTAAACTTCTACGCCCATTTCTTGAAGTTGTGCGTAATAATCTGCAACATCACCAAGTTCAGTAGGACATACAAATGTAAAGTCTGCTGGGTAAAAGAAGAAGATTGACCATTTACCTAGAACATCTTTTTCAGACAATTCTACAAAGTCACCGTTGTGGTAAGCGGTTGCATTGAATGGTTGTAATTTAGTATTGATTAATGAAGTGCTCATGGTATTTCCTCATCTATATTTAATGTATTTAAAAAGTAATCAACGCTCTCGTCTAAAACGACCTTCTGCGTTGGCTTGGTTAATACAATAAGGCTAATGGATAATTAAATAAAATTGATTATTTAGATTAAAACAATCGTTTTTTTGGATTGAACTATATAATCTCTTTTACCGTAAGCATTATTTGGATTGTAAACGCTGGCGAATTATTAAGATCGCTAATCGCAATACTGCTACAATAGCCGCGCTTCAAATAAGTCATTAAATATAAGGCACGCCATAATGGAAAAATTTTTTAACCACATACAACTAGGTTATTTAGGCTTAATCCCGTTTTTAGGGTGTGTGGGTTGGCCGCTTATGTTTGGCAGTAATAGCCTTAACTTAGAGTTTTTTACTTTTTACAGTATCGCCATTTTAGCATTTATGGCAGGTAGCTTGTGGCGCGCCGGAGAGCAAAGCTATAGCAATGCAATTAAAGCGATATTACCTGTTATCCCAGTTCCATTTTTATCATTTTTACCTGTAGAGTGGGCACTGGCTTGGCTAGGTGCTAGTTTTTGGTTAGTACTTATATTTGAAAAAGCCACGCCGCAATGGCAAACCTATCATAAAGATTATCAAAAAATGCGCTTTGTACTTACCTCTGTTGTGTTTGTGTGTCATATCCTTACTATTGGTATGAGTATTTACCCTAAATAGCAGCTGTAAACTTAAATATTGCGTGGTAATAAGGTAATATCCGCGCACTGCTATTTGAGGACACACCATGATTGACCAACTACGCCAACAACTCGACGAACTTGGCGAAAACTACGTAGAAAAAAACGCTGCATTTAAAATCAAAGTGATCCCATTTTTTTGTGCTATACGCATTAAAAAAGATCATAAAAGCGAAGGTCGTTTAAGCTTTTATTCAAGTCAATTACTCGAAATATTTTTAGTCGTCTTATTTTTACTATTCGGTTTAACACTCTACGATACAGATGCAGGATTTACTCACGGCCCTATTCATATTGCCTTTGCCATTTTAATTACCTTTAATCTTATTATTAAACAAATCGCAATTGAAGGGTTAAAAACCAGACTTGCGTTTCATCGTTTACTAGCAAAAGACTCACAAACAAATAGCGATATAAATAATACTGCTACAAACATAAACGCTAAATAAAATATGTATTTAAATCCTCAATGGCGAATACTCACCGTAGGCGATGGCGATTTATCTTTTTCGAACGCTATTTACACTCATCTATCGCCAAAAGCTTTGGTTGCATCCACTTACGATGACCAAACTACTATTGAGCAAAAATACCAGCACAATGCACTTAGCAACTTAAAAGCGCATAACGTTGAGGTACTTAATAGTTTTGATGTAACAAATCCCGCGTGTTGGCAAGCTCTAAGTAAAAACCAGCACAGCTTTGATGTGGTTATTTTTCAGTTTCCGCTTATACCTGCATTTGTTGGCCGTGAAGCGTTTGAAAACAACACGCGCCAAACCAGTATGAACGTATTAAACCGCGCTTTGCTGCATCAATTTATTAAATACGCTAACGAATACGCGCTTGATAAAAATGGTCCAATGCTGTGTTATATCACTTCAAAGGATGTAAAACCTTATCGAGAATGGAATATAGAAGGGAGTTTAAATAACGGCTTAAACGCTGATTATTTAGGCCAAATCCCATTTGATATTAGCCATTTTGAAGGTTATAAAATTCGTAATGTTGACCGCGACAAACACGTAAAAGACACCAGCGGCATAACTTACGTTTTCAGCCCAAAAAGTATTGATAAACATACTAGCGAATTAAGCTCACGTCTTACCAAACCTGCATACTTAACATCTAACCATTGCCCCCTTTGCCGCGTTGGACCTTATATGGCAAGCGAGGACGAAACCAAGCATCTAAACGCTAAAAAGCATCAGCAAATGCTGCACCTTGAAAGCGATTGGCAACAATGGCTAAATGAGTTTTATAGCTAATTAATAGCCCTACTACAGTTTATTTAATTACACCTTTTCGTGTTTAATTAAATCAGCTGCTTTTTCAGCAATCGCAATTACCGGTGCATTTGTGTTGCCGGTAATAATGGTAGGCATAATCGACGCATCGACTACGCGTAAGTTACTTACCCCATGCACTCGCAAATTAGTATCCACCACTGCCATTGAGTCTTGCCCCATTTTACATGTCCCTACTGGGTGATACTCGGTATCTGCAGTTTGGCGTATAAACTCAATTAGCTGATCATCATTATTTATATCAAGCGGATAGAGCATTTTACCGCGTATGTTATCAAAAGCTTTGCTTTGCATAATAGCGAGTGTTTTTTTAAGGCCTGCAAGCATTACAGTTAAATCATCTGGATGGCTTAAATAATTAGGGTCTATAAGCGGTGCACTACGCGGGTTGTTATCAGCTAATGTAATAGTACCTCGGCTTTTGGGGCGCATAATACTGCTGTGTATACTGTAACCATGCCCAGTGTGTAATTTACGACTATGATCGTCCACCAGCCCAATTACAAACTCTAGTTGCACATCGGGCGCTGGCGAGCCTTCAAATAATTTAATAAACGCGTGCGACTCTGCAAAGTTACTGGTTAATCGCCCTTCTCGTTTACTAAACCAGTTAACACAGCCTTTTATAATGCTGGCAATGCCTAGCGGGCTTATACCAAATGTGCCTTTATTTGTTTTTGATTTATAAAGTGGCACTACCGTTAAATGATCTTGTAAATTAGCGCCAACACCTTCAAGTACGTGCTGAACCCTAATGTTATGTGCACTTAACTGCTCTTTTGGGCCAATACCTGAAAGCATTAATATTTGCGGCGAATTAATAGCGCCAGCACTAAGTATTACCTCTTTTTTAGCACGTAAATTAATAACCTCTTTATTACGCTCTATTTGCACGCCTTGCGCTATCTTATTGGTTATATTTATTTTATTAACGTGGCTATGGGTTAATACCGTTAAATTGGGGCGGTTTAAATGCGGTGTTAAATATGCTTTTGCTGCACTACAACGCTCGCCATTGTGCTGAGTTACCTGCGATAAACGTGCACCACTTTGCTCTTTGCCATTTATATCGTCGCTTAAATTAACGCCCTGCTCAGCACAGGCATTTAAAAAGTATTGGTTTACATCGCTTGGGTTATTTAGCTCTTGTACATGTAAGGGGCCGTAAGTGCCGTGCAGCTCATTATTTATAAACGCTTTATTGTTCTCAGCTTTAATAAAGTACGGAAGTAAACTATCAAAATTCCATCCCGTATTGCCATTAGCCGCCCATTGGTCGTAATCGTACTTATTACCTCTTATGTAAACCATTGCATTGATAGAGCTTGAGCCACCCAATACTTTGCCACGCGGCACAAAACCACACCGGTTATTAAGCTCTTTTTGTGGCACGGTATTGTAATGCCAGCTATTTATGCCATAAGGCACACTCGCTGCTATGCCTGCTGGCATTTGCACAAATACACTGTTATCACTGCCGCCAGCTTCAATTAAGCACACACTTACATTTTTATC
This sequence comes from Pseudoalteromonas sp. SWXJ133, assembly GCF_015864365.1. NCBI lineage: Bacteria > Pseudomonadati > Pseudomonadota > Gammaproteobacteria > Alteromonadales > Pseudoalteromonadaceae > Pseudoalteromonas > Pseudoalteromonas sp. SWXJ133. The sequence continues at coordinate 21,498 of NZ_JADYXJ010000015.1, read as the reverse complement.
CTCAGACAATCGCGATGCCATAACGCAGCCGCCACTACCTGCGCCAATCACAATGTAATCAAATGTTGTATTGTTCATGGTGTACCTTAATAAAAGTTTTAAACGGCTTTTGCAGTAATAGTCCATAGAAAAACTCAACAAAACTTGATATTTTTAGACATCATTTATTTGAGGTTAACCATGAGCAGCCTAATCAGAGCCACGTCATTACAAGGTATAGATACCCTAATTAGCGAATTTGGCGGCGATCCGCATGAAATAATGCAAAACTGTAATATTAATAACGTTGACTTTAAAAATCTCGATAACCAATATTTACCTTATCGAGATTACGCTGAGCTATTAGAGTACTGTGCTTGTAAGTTCAATTGTTCTAGTTTTGGCCTTAAGCTCGCAAGTAGACAAAATTTTGATATTTTAGGGCATATTGCAATAGCAGCTAAAAGTAGTACTAATTTAGGTGATGCACTTAATTGGGTTATTAAATACCTTCACTTGCACAGCCCTGCACTTAGCTTAAACTCGCACCCTTTAGAGAATGATAAAAGCTTGTTTTTATCATTCGAAATTAATTTAAAACCATTACCGCACATTAACCAAGTAATTGAGCTAACTATTGGTTTAGCATTGGCTGTTATTAAAAAGCTGAGTAATAACCGCTGCAAACCAATTAATATATTTTTGCCAAAAAAATTAAGTACTAATACTCGTGCCTATAACACTTACTTTGGTTGTAACGTTATAGAGCATCGCAACAGCGCTGGTATTGTAATCTCAAAAAGTGATTTAACTCTTGAGCTTGATCACCCTGAACTAAATAAAGTACAAGCAGCGCTAAGCTTCTTGGCAAAAAACAAAGAACACACACAACCATTACCCAACCAAGTTAGTGCACTAATTAGGCCTATGCTTCCTATTTATCAATGTAGTAACCAAACTATTTCAGCTGCGCTGGGTATGCACCCGCGTACTCTGCATCGAGAACTTATCAAACATAATACGAGCTTTGTAAAACTTAAAGATGCCACTCGTCGCACTTTAGCTGCACACTATTTAGCGCAAAACCAATTTACAATATCAACCATATCTGAGCTTTTAGGGTATCAGGAGCAAGCAACGCTAAGTGTTAATGTTAAACGCTGGTTTGGATGTTCTCCTCGAGCATATAGGACTAAAAAAATGTTAAACTAAACACTCTTATTATTATTTTTATTTAAGCTAAGGAGTGAGCATGAACTTTGTTATTGTTGGCACCAATTTTATTAGCGACACACTGTTAGCCGCTGCAAATACGTTAAACGATTTTAATTTATATGGGGTGTGCTCGCGCGCAGTATCAAGCGGCGAAGCGTTTTTAGCCAAACACCCACAAAATGCACAAGCAAAAATTTTCACCTCAATCGAGCAAGTATGCCAAGATCAAAATGTTGATGCTGTCTACATAGCCGCCCCTAACAGCTTACACAAACAATATACCGTTATGTGCCTAGAAGCGGGTAAACATGTCCTTGGCGAAAAACCATCAGCAGCCAATTCTAAAGAGCTTGCAAGCATTATTACTACAGCAAAAAAACATCAGCGCCTTTACATGGAAGCCATGATGACCACTCACTTGCCTAACTTTGTACGGCTGCAACAGGCAATGGTAAAAATTGGCACACCACGTAAATATATTGGCCAGTACAGTCAATATTCATCGCGTTACGATAAGTATAAAAATGGCGAACGTCCAAATACGTTTTTGCCCGAGTTTGCTAATGGTGCTTTAGTTGATTTAGGGATTTACCCACTGTATTTATTAATTGCACTTTGGGGAGCGCCGCAAAGCGTAAGTGCCAGTGGCGTATTACTTGATACGGGTGTAGATGGTGCGGGCGATGTATTACTAAACTACGCAGATAAACAAGCCGTTATTAGTTACTCTAAAATATCGCAAGGCGACAACATAACCGAAATACAAGGTGAGCTTGGACGCATACGTATAGAAGCCGTATCGCAACTTAAAAAGGTGGAGTTTATTGCTAATAATGGTGAGGTAGAGATTATATCCCAGCCGTTTAATGAGCACTTTATGAAATACGAAGTTGAACATTTTATGGCATTAGTGAAGCAAAATATCCTTGAGTCACCCGTTAATACGCACATTTTAGCCAGTAACGTAATGAGCGTTCTTGATGAAGCGCGCAAGCAACTTGGGGTTGTGTACCCTAACGACTAATTAAATAAAATATGGGCGTTAACCAACGACAGTTAACGCCCAGAAGAAAGCTTAAATAGCTCTCGTACAACTACACATTTTACAAAACACACTTTATAAATACATTTAAAAATAGCGATCCCCATCCATGGGCAATCAAATACTTCTACAACAAACTTAACACTAACAACCCAAATTCGGTTTATTACCAATATTTATTATTCAATAACCTTAAAACTAACCTAACACACAAAAACATTACCAATCAAGCTGGCCAATTGCATTATTTTAAACTAAATTGGTAATACAAGAATGCAACCATTGGTGTATAGTGGTTTTTAACCATAACATCGCGTTAGAATTTTGACATAATAGTGAATTTTAAGGTAACCTCTGATATTAGCAGTTGGTTTTGACTTTTAGGCCCCAGAGGCCATTATTCCTTAAGGTAATGAAGGTAAAGTATGGGTAATCGTCGCTTATTTTGGCGCATAGTTGATAAAATTGAGTCTTTAATAAATCAAGGCGAATTTTCTGCTGGGAGTCGTTTACCACCTGAACGTGAACTTGCAGAAATGTTTGATGTAAGTCGCCCTACCATTAGAGAAGCTATTATCGCATTAGAAGTACGTGGCAGAGTTGAAGTTAAAACAGGCTCTGGTGTTTACGTAGTAGAACAAAAAAATGCCTCAATAAAATCAAAAGAAATCAGTGCATTTGAACTTACTCAAGCGCGTGCATTAATTGAAGGCGAAATTGCCGCTTTAGCTGCTCAAAGTATTACAGAAGAAGAACTAGAGCAACTAAATAAAACATTAATTGCCATGGAAAAAGGCCTTTATGTTGAGCAAGCTGACCGCGAGTTTCATGAAATAATCTCGCGAGCAACGCGTAATAAAGCACTTGAGTTTGCAGTGTCTAACTTGTGGGATTTACGTTTAACAAATCCACAAATTGTTGCTGACTATAGCAGTGTATGTAAAAACAATAACGAGTGCGTTATGGACGAACATACTGCGATTTATATTGCACTAAAAAACCATGATGCTAATGCTGCACGTACTGCAATGCACAAACACTTCAATCGCTTAATTAATGCTTTATTTGACGCTGTAGAATCGCGTGCACTTGAAGAAATTAAACGCAAAAATGATGAAAAACGAGGCCTCTACTCGCTTGATGGCTTAGTTAATAAAAGTGCCCACTAAGGCCTTTTAACCAACTGATTAAAGTTAGCAAACGCCTGTTTGCTAACTTTACCTCTTACTTTATTTACCCTGCCCTATTTAATATACTTTTAATTGCGCTATTTTTGGTCGCAAACACTTACCTATAAATTTAAAAAAAGATACTATGCCGCCATTAATATCGGGCGGGTTTAGCTTTTATACTCCCTGCATTACAATTTAACTAATTGATAGAGTTACTCAACTCAAGGATTAAAATGCAAGCATCTTCAAAAAGTTATTTACTGGCTATCGTGTGTGTACTGCTTGCAATGATGACCATTCAAACGGGCGCGTCATTTGCAAAACAGCTTTTTCCTATTGTTGGCCCTGAAGGTACAACTGCCCTTAGGCTTGGTTTTTCTGCCTTTATACTTTGCTTAGTGTTTAAACCTTGGAAACACTTACCTACTTCTGGTAATCGTATTCCTATAATTGTGTATGGTTTAAGTTTAGGCGGCATGAACATTTTGTTTTATTACGCCATTGAACGCATTCCACTAGGCATTGGTGTTGCGCTTGAATTTACAGGCCCGCTTGCTGTTGCCTTATTTTCATCACGCCGCAAACGTGACTTATTTTGGGTTGCCTGTGCTATTGCCGGTATTTTGCTTCTGCTTCCTGATATGAGCGGCCAAGACAGCCTTGATCCATTGGGTGTAGCGCTTGCGCTTGGCGCCGGTGCATGTTGGGCAGGTTATATATTATTTGGTAAAAAAACGGGCACACAAAGCTCTGGTGGAGCCACTGTCGCATTGGGTATGACCGTTGCCGCTATAGTGCTAGTACCTTACGGCGGCATTATGCAAAGCGCCGCGTTTACGTGGGAAATTATCCCACTGGGTATTGGTATTGCTATTTTATCAAGTGCACTGCCTTACACACTTGAAATGGTTGCACTGCGTAACATGCCTTCACAAGGGTTTAGCGTAATGATGAGCTTAGAGCCTGCAATAGCTTCGCTCGCAGGGTTTATTATACTGGGTGAGTTACTTACTTTATGGCAGTGGCTCGCTATTTTACTTGTTATTATTGCATCTGTTGGTAGCTCTTTTTCAAACGCAAAAAAACAGGCTACTTAATTAACTACTAAACTAACCTTAACAAGTTAAATAAAGTCACCACGCAACATGGTGACTTTATTGTGTTGTATCCAGTAATTTTTTAACTCACAGCCTTACTTTGCTTTTTAGTTGTAACCAAATAGCCAATCAACGAAATAAGCGGCATGCCCGTTGCAACCAGTGCAATACCTGTCCACCCGCCCGCTTCATATAATGGGCTGGCAATAAGCGAGCCTACTGCGCCACCTACAAATATACTCGTCATGTAAATAGCGTTTAAACGCGCACGGCTTTGTGGCTCTAGTGCATACACTGCACGTTGACCCAATACCATATTGGCCTGCACAGCAAAATCAATAAACACACCGGTTAATGCCAATACTATAATGCCGTAAGGTAGCTCAAATAAGCTTGGTAAAAAGCACACTGCTGCAATTACTTTGGCCAGTAACGATACCTGATGTGTATAGCCCTTATCTGCCAAGCGACCAACAATAGGGGCTGCTACAGCACCTGCCGCACCCACTAATGCAAACAATGCTATTTCTGATTGCGATAAACCATACTCACGGGCAAGCACAACCGGTACGCTTGTCCAAAATAAACTGAACGATGCAAACATTAATGCTTGAAAAAGTGAACGTTGGCGCAGCACTGGTTGGCTTATCATTAACTGTTTAAGCGATTTTAATAACTTAAAATACGTTGTTTTATGGGTAGGTTGCCTGCTTGGAATAGCAAAATAAATTACGCCTGCAATAAACACCATACACCCTGCTGCAAAGTAAAATACAGCGCGCCAACCAAAGTGATCGGCTATTAAGCTCGATATAGGTCTTGCCAGCAAAATACCTAGCAAGAGACCCGCCATAATATTGCCAAGAACCTGTCCGCGCTTCTCGTCAGACGATAAATGCGCAGCAAGCGGAATAAGCACCTGAACAGAAACCGAGCTCATACCTATCATTAAACATAAAATAAGCATTACATTAGGTGAATCAGCAAGTGCCGTACCCACCAAACTCAAAAACGACACAGCTAAAGTAATAAGCATTAAACGCTTATTTTCAATTAAGTCAGCTAATGGCACTAAAAAAAACAATCCCAAAGCGTAGCCTATTTGTGTAAGCGATACGATAAGGCTAGCACTGTGCGCACTTAATCCAACTTCAGGGGCAAGCAACTCAATAATAGGTTGAGCGTAGTAAATATTGGCAACAATAAGACCGCAACACAAAGCAATAATAGTAACGAGTGTATTGCTAAGTGGTTGTGGTGAAACGCCTGGTTGGGTCATGTGTGTCTCTACTTTATAAAAATAATAAAACCCAACCAGCAAACGCGGGTTGGGTTTTTACAAAAAACTTCGTTTTATTTTATTGGTGATGGCTGCCCATGTGGGCTTGAGCGTAAATACTGTTTAGGTGCAGTTACTGTAGCGCCAAGCTCTGCAGCTGCATGCCACGGCCAATGCGGGTTATATAAAATGCCACGCGCCAGCGCTACACCATCGGCTTGCTGCTCACTAATAATATCTTCGGCTTGTTGCGCCTGTGTAATTAAACCCACCGCTATAACAGGCATATTCACAGCTTCTTTTATGGCTGTTGCAAACGGTACCTGAAAATTAGGTTTTACTGGTATTTGTTGCTCAGGACTTAAACCCGCAGTACTTACATGAATAAAATCACAGCCGAGTTCATCAAGCGCTTTACTAAGCACTATCGATTGTTCTAAATCCCAGCCGCCTTCAACCCAATCAGTTGCCGAAATACGCACACCTACCGCTTTTTCACTAGGAAATACCGCTCTTACCGCTTTAAACACATCAAGCAATAAGCGCATTCTGTTTTCTAGGTTGCCACCGTAGTTGTCATCGCGCTTGTTTGAAAGTGGCGACAAAAACTGGTGTAACAGGTAACCGTGCGCACCATGTAGCTCGATTAAATCAAGGCCGAGTTCATCAGCGCGTTTAGCTGCACTGACAAAGTCTTTAATTAATGAGTCTATGTCGTCTTGGCTCATTGCTTTTGGCACTGGGCTGCTATCGTCGTACGCAACTGCCGAAGGTGCCACGGTTTGCCAGCCATTAACGTCATCAGGTGCAATAGCGCCAATATCTTCCCACGGCTTACCTGTAGAGGCTTTACGCCCAGCATGCGCTAACTGAATACCAATAGGCATAGAGCTGTATTGCCTTACTGCTTTCAGGCTTTTGCCCAGTGCTTGCTGGGTTTCGTTATTCCAAAGCCCTAAATCGCCGTAGCTAATACGCCCTTCTGGGTTTACTGCTGTTGCTTCTAAAATTAGCAATCCTGCACCACTCAAACTCAATTGGCCCAAATGAATAGTGTGCCAATCGCTAGCAGCGCCATTGTTTGCTGAGTACTGGCACATTGGTGCAATAATAATACGGTTATCTAACGTTACTTGCCCAAGTGATAAAGGCGAAAATAGTTGGCTCATTGTTAATCCTTAAAAACACGCACAAAAAAGTGCGGACAAAACAAAAAAGTGTATACGAAGCGGCAATCAAACACGCTCACTCAATAACTTACACAGTTACTTATAAATACGACTACCACTCTTAATGGGGATAAAAACATACTTTAATAGTGCTGATAAAAGCATAACTAATGACATTATAAACTATCAATTTTAATGTAATAATTTGTTTAACGAGCGCGTCATAAAGCCATCTTTAAAAAATGAATGACTATTTACCTTTAAACAAGGGTGTGATTTTTAACCTAACTGTACCTAATAGCACTAAGCTATTGCTTGTATTACCTATTAACTAAATAAAAACCCTACATACCAACCATATTTATTCTATAAAAGTGAATTAAAATTCAATTTAGATATTCCAAGCTACTTCACTCCCTGATAAACTGCTTAACTTAATTTACTAATGTAAAACATTTGAACTGGGGATCACTTTTTATGTTTAAACCAAGCTTGTTAACCTTGGCTATTTCGAGCGCTGTTTCTAGCGTATTTTTATTGCCTAATGCCGCACTTGCTCAAGAAGAAGTTGCCGCTAAAAACAAATCACTCGAAGTAATTGAAGTAACAGCAACAAGACGCAGCGGCTCTGTGCAAAACGCACCGTTAAATATTACCGCCCTTGACGCTGATATAATGAAAGATCAAAATATTAGCGAACTTGCAGACGTAGCGCGCTGGGTCCCTGGTTTAACAATTACCGATCAAGGTGGCCGCTCAGGCTCGCCTATTATTGTTCGTGGTTTAAATACAAATTCATCGGGTCCATCGTCAGATGGCGGCACGGTATCTACTTATATAAACGAAATTCCGGTTTCGGTAGATATGCGCCTTGTAGATATTGAGCGTGTTGAAGTATTAATTGGGCCACAAGGCACGCTTTATGGTGCAGGTACATTAGGTGGTGCAATTCGTTACATGCTTAAACAGCCTGAGCTTGATTTTACATCGCTTGAAGTTTACGGCGACCTATTTCAAACAAAAGAAAGTGACTCTTTAGGTGGCGAAGGCGGCTTTATATTTAACCTTCCACTAATTGAAGACAAGCTTGCAGTTCGCGCCAGCTTAAACGTATATGAAGACCCAGGTTTTATCGATTACGGCTACGTAGTACGCGAGCCAGGCGTATCACTGCCTGATCCAGATTGGAGCGACAGCTCAGCAGTTAACAACAACCTTAAAAATGTAAAAGACGCCAACGGCGAAACCACCACTACAGGTCATATTTCTGTACGCTTTAAACCAAATGAATCATTTGAAGGTACGCTTAACTACTTTTATCAAAACCAAGACAGCGAAGGCCGCTCGATTGTTCATTACAACAGCCTTAATGCAAACAACGGTTTAAGCGACGTAATAGGTAAATACGAATCAGCTTATCGCTTTGAAGAGCCTCGCGAGAAAAAAGATCAATTACTAAGCCTCGAACTAAAAGCCGACCTAGGTTTTGCAGAGCTAGTATCGGCAACCGGTATTTCGAGCTTTGATGCCGACGGTCAACGCGACCAAACAGATTTACTTATTCGTCTTGATTACGGTTATGAAGAGTTTCCTTCGTTTTCAACGTTTACCCGTGAAATTGACGAAGAAGATACCTTTACTCAAGAAATTCGCTTAGTGTCGCAAGGCGACAGCGACTTTAACTGGATTGTGGGTGGCTTTTACAACAAAACAGAAACCGAAGCATCAAGCCGAGAGTTTACCCCTGGGTTTGACCAATTCGCTATCGATAACTTTGGTGGCGAGCAGCTAAGACCTGACTCATTAGAGTACTTAGAGCTTACAAAAAGTACCGTCACTGAATCTGCACTATTTGGTGAAGTTGGCTACCAAGTTACCGACAAATTAGATGTGACCATTGGTGCCCGTTTTTACAAATACGATATAGAGTCGCAAGCGGCTTTTGACTTCCCGCTAGCAAATACATTGTATGGTGGAGTAGATCCTGACAAAATCACCGTTGCATACGAAAAAGACGAAGCAGGCGATAACGGTAACTTATTTAAATTTAATGCTAAATACCAGTTCACTGACTCAGTAATGGGTTATGTAACCGTAAGTGAAGGCTTTAGAATTGGTGGTTCAAACGGTTTAGTGTCTTGTCCAGATCCAATTGTTGAGGATCAACAAACAGGTTGTGGTAAACCTGACGAATTATTATATGAAGCCGACACCACAACAAACTACGAGCTAGGCTTTAAAAGTACATGGTTTAGAAGCCAACTTCACTTTAACGCCGCATTATTTAACGTAGATTGGGATGATGCACAAATTACGGGCGCTACAGATATAGGCCAATTAACATATATTTCAAACGCAGGCAGCGCTAATGCAAAAGGGGTAGAAATTTCAACCCGCGCTATTTTATCTGACTCATTTTCAGTTTATGCAACTTATGCCTACACAAAAGCAGAGCTAACATCAGACGCACCATTTTTGTTTAACGCCGATGGCACCGGTGGCGCAGAAGACGGCGACCGTTTACCTGGCTCACCCGAAAACCAATTTTCGATGGGTGTAAACTATCAAACAGACGTGTTTAACGACAAAACGCTTGATATTAACTACGGTTTAACCGCGCAAAGCGACGTGCTTTCAAGAGTAGGGCTTCGTGATAACGGCGAAACACTACCAGGTTACAGCTTAAGTAATATATCAGCTAAATTAACAGCCGATGTATGGTCAACTACCCTATATGTTGATAACCTATTCAACAAATACGCGGTTACGTCAGTTCGTCGTTCAGATGCCGATATAACATCAGCTAATGGCGCCGACATACAACGTAACTACGGCCATTACATTAATCGCCCGCTTACGGTAGGTGTTAAATTTAACTACAAATTTGAAATATAATTTAAGCGACTTTTAAACAGTCTCACTTTTTAAACACTGTTTTAAGGCTCAAATTTATTTGAGCCTTTTTATTTTATTAACGCGTAACTAAACAATAATAATTGCCTAAAACCATGCAGCCAAATTTAAAGCAACTTCATCAAAGCGCAATACAGTCCCTAAACCAAGGTAAAATAGAGCAAGCACACAAAGCCCTAGTGGAGTTAGTTACACAAAAGCCCGACTTTGCTGATGGGTATTTTTTGCTAGCAATGGTTAATTTAACTGTTGGGCAAATACACAAAGCAATTAAGCTCATCGAAAAAGCCCTAACGCTTGGCCAAAGTATTGAATACACCGCGCAACTTGCAAAGTGTTATGCGCTAACGGGCGAATTACAAAAAGCAAAACACACCGCCTTAACTATACCCATTCAACAAATACAAAAACCGCTTGATGCCGACACCCTAGGCGTAGCCCTTACGCAAGCCGGCTTGCACGAACACGCAATTAACTATTTTGAATACGCTATTAAACTGGCTAAAGTAGCTCACAAAGCCCAGCCACAGTTTTATTATAACTACGGTGTAAGCGCTAAGTTTTTAGGATTATTTGATAAAGCACAAGATGCGTTCGAACATGCCATAGCGCTTAGCCCACTTCATCATCAAAGTCATTTTGCGCTAAGCGACTTAACTAAAGCAACCGCACAAAACAATCATATTGAACGCTTAAAAAATGTATTTGAGCAAGTAACACACCCTGATGAAAAACTGCATATTGGCCATGCTTTGGCAAAAGAGTATCAAGACATAGGTGAGTTTACTCAGGCTTTTAACGCGTTACAGCAAGGTAAACTAGCAAAACGTGCTGTGCAGCCGTTTGATCATAAAAGCTCAACTGCGTTATTTGAACATATTAAACGCTTAAGTGAACAGCACACACAGGCGCGAGTACAAGGTAACCAAACGGCAGAACCTATTTTTGTATTAGGCATGCCCCGCTCTGGCACCACATTAGTTGAGCGTATAATATCGAGCCACAGCGACGTGCAATCAGCTGGTGAATTACAAGACTTTGGCTTAAGTGTTAAAAAGCTAAGCCAAACGCAAACACCTCACGTGCTCGACTCTCAAACGCTCAGTAAAGCCTACGAGCTTGATTTTAATCAGCTTGGGTCAACCTATTTAAACGCAACACGCGTAATAACAGGCAGCCATAAACACTTTATTGATAAGCTCCCGTTTAACTTTTTTTATATCGACTTAATAACCAAAGCACTGCCAAACGCCAAAATAATTTGTATGCTGCGCGACCCAATGGACACCTGTATTGGCAACTATCGCCAGTTATTCACAATTAATAACCCCTACTACGCGTACTCGCTCGATTTACTCGACACAGCAAAATTTTACAGCCGTTTTTACAAACTAATGCAGCACTTTAGCGCCCTGCACAGCAATATAAAATTAGTAAAATACGAAGAGTTAGTAGCAAAGCCCGAAACACAAATAAAAGAGTTAGTCAGCTTTTGTAACCTAGAGTGGCAAGAACAGTGTATAGACTTTCACTTAAACACCGCACCGGTTTCTACCGCAAGCAAGGTGCAAGTACGCCAACCACTTAACAATAAAGCAATTGGCCGTTGGAAAGCGTTTAAGCCGAATACTGATGAAATTGAAGATTACTTTTTAAAGCAAAATATCAGTTTTGAGTAAAGGTTTTATAGCTTAGGAGTTAGGTGTGTGAACCTTGAATAACCCGCTTGTGCAAGTGTAGGTCGGATAAGCGAAGCGCCATCCGACACAGTAAAACACCTGGCCAATTATTATCAATATTTTATGTTGTCGAGTGAATAGAGAGTGCCAATAGCGAACCTTCAAGGCGTAAATCTGAAATTCTGTTGGGTGGCGCCTTCGGCTTAACCAACCTACCTTTTGACGTAGGTCGGATAAGTGGCGAAGCCACGTCATTCGAAAAAAATGATGAATTGACTAGCAACAACACGACTTACCGCGTTTATGTTGTCGAGTGGCCAGAAAGTGCCATAAACTGAAAGTGGCAAAAGGCAAGACGCGACCCCATTATCCTGCTTGATTAAAAGTGTAAATGAGTCAAACGAACAAAGTGTTACTGCACTTATAACCTTGATAGACGTTGATTTACAACTAGGACAAACAGCGCACTCATATTATGGGTCCTATATTAACGTTAATAATAGATTTTAATGCACTTTGTAACTTTTCATTTAACTGTTTCGGGTAGACTTCAGTTAAAGAAACGGAGTCACATTTCTGAAAACTACAAAATGGTATAATGGCGTCTACAAAGGCTGTAATAACTAACGCTTGCTCAAAGTTATGCTGCTCAAAATGTAGTGATTTAATTTCTAAATGAGACGTTTTTCTATGCACTTTACAATCCATACGACCAACAAATTCACCGCGATAAAGTAGCGGTAAGCAAAAGTAACCATACTGTCGTTTCACTGCAGGAACATAACATTCTAGTTGATAGTTATATTGAAAAAGCAACTTGAGCCGATCACGTTGAATGACACTATTATCGAATGGCGAAAGGATCAACATTCGATTATTCAGACGAGGAAGGGGTCGTTCAATCGCCTCGGTTTCCACTAACAATATTTCACCGCTACTCATTTGCACTTGTTGTAAAATGTTCTGCGCTAATCTTTCATTGACCAAGTTTTTCACTGCGTTGCGCAATTCGTTATCTCGACGTAAATAAGTCAAGCCTTTAAGTGAGGTAACCCCCAAGCAGCGGAACTGTTGATCGACAATGTGCGTGGCCAACTCATCCATACTGGGCATTTTTAAGTTTACCTCAGAAGGTAATACCCGTTCAGTTAGATCATACGTTTTTTGAAAACCTTCTCGGTTACTAACCATCAGGTCGCCTTCCATATACAACTGTTCAAGTGCTTTTTTTGTAGGCTTCCAATCCCACCAACCCGCACGTTTTGTTGTATTGGACTCTAAATCTCGAGATCGCAACGGACCGTCGATACGTATGCGTGTTAATAATTCTTGCATCAGCTTGCTATCACGCTCTTTATGCCAATGAATTTGGCCATTTTTAATCGCGTGTTTATAAGGTAATGAGAAGCGAAAATCTTTAATCGGTAAAAAAGCGGCAGCGTGAGACCAGTACTCAAAAATGTCTTTATTGAGTAATAACTGATTGGTCATAGCGGGTTTGAAATTAGGTACTCTAGCATGAAGAATATGATGATGAGCACGCTCTACCACCGAAATAGCATCAATTTGTACGTAACCTATATGGTTAATCGCATTACACGCACCAGCCAAACCACGGCCAAAAGCTTGTGTTTGTAGCAAACCTTGTGCTGACAGGGCAAGGCGACGCAAACGCGCTAGCTGTTGAGGGTGTTTAATTTTAATCATATTTGCCTAAGAGATAATTAACGAGTATCCGTGCAACGTGTAAACCTAAACCTATTTTAAGGGGTTTGGTTTAAACCGAGCTCTTTTTGTTTTTTCTTTGTCAGGCCTAATGAAACAAGCCGATAAGACTCTTTAAGGTAATATGATAAGTCGTCATCAGTATCATCGTTGCTTTCGTAGTGTTGTATCCATTTCATTCCACGAGAAGCAAAATACGGTGCAGGCTTATAGCTAGGTATTTCACTGAGAAAATGAAAGTTAAGTTCAGATGTTTTAAAAATAAATGCTGGGTTGTCATCTTTTCCCAATCCGCCGATAGCAAAAACCTTTCCGCCGACTTTCCATACATGAGAATTATGCCATTGGATAACATAAGTAGTCGCTGATAGTCCGCGGCAAAAATCATTAAATTGTTTATAGTTCATCTTGTCGATCTTCGTTTGTATAGTCTATTGGCTATAGAGCCCATTATATGGACTTATAAATATATGAGCTCGCTTTATATTTTAGCGATAACGCGCATATAACCTACTGGCTAAAAATGCGCCAATGAGCATTTCAAACCATGCGATTGGGACCAAAGTAACTGCCATTTCCCACGTTCCTAATCCTGAGTTCACAGAGCCTATCCAAAATACCCCCAGCGTTGCCATGCAAGTAACAGTGGCTGATATAACAATCGTTTTTACATTGTGACCAAAGCTTTGAGCGCACAACCAGTAAATAAATACCAAGGTACTCGCCAGTATGGTATCCCATATTCCCCATATCAATGCATTACTGACAGCCATTGGCCCAACGACTAACTTTCCGGCATAGAAGGCCTCCATCATAGGAAACGCGACTAAAATAGCTCTTGCTACCTCGGCGACGTGGATCCAAATACTCGTTAGTAACATCACGAAGATAAATTGCTTAAATTTGAATGTGCTATTCATAAATATCCTGTACTTCCTAGGTTATTGGTTAACTGTGGGTAATTAAAAAATAGATTCTGTAGTGCATGAAACAATGCGAAATATTGAACTAAGAGTAACCAAAAATAGAATTCAAAGCATGATCAAGGACTGACTTTAATTCATCTTCAACCAGACCTACTTTTGCTTGAACAGCCAGTCCATAACTTACTGATAAGAGATAGTTAGTCAGTTTTTCAGCCGTCTGGCCTTGGGGCATATCCGTCTTCGCAATGCCAGACGCGAATAAACCTGTCAATGTTTGCTGAGTTTCTGTTCCTAATTTCTTCATATAAACAACCGCATCTTCTGGAAACGCAACACTATCTGATTCATTAAAACTCTTTACAAGCAAACATCCACGGGGCGTTTCATCGCTGGTGAATAGCTCAATAAGTCCATAGAAACAAGCTTGTAACCGATCCTTTAATGTTGCATTTGATGGCTCTACTAGATGGCTGTAGTTAACTTCTACATATTGTTTTTGATAATGTGCCAATGCATCTTTGAACAATTGCTCTTTATTGACAAACGTGCCGTACAAGCTCGACGTATTAATGCCAAGCTCAGAAGAAAGATTGGCAACAGAAGTACCTGAATATCCATTGGCCCAAAATAACCGCATCGCTTTATCTAAAACGACTTCTTTATCAAACGCTCTTTTTCGTCCTGCTTTCACTCTGTGGCCCTTAAAAATAATATTAATTAACTCTATTTTGAAGCAGTCACTTCAAAATGTCAATTCGCCCTATTGACATTACAAAGTGATCGCTTCACAATCAACTAAATTCTGAAGCGATCACTTCATAAAAATAAAATAAGTGAACTAAAAATGTTTAAAAAATTCGTACAAATTACGGCGCTATTCAACTTTCCAATCGCACTAGGCATGATTATTTCAGCGCTGATGGCACCTCAAGCAGACACGTTAATTATCACAGTGGTATTGGGCGTATCTTTTATGCTTATGGGCGCTGCGTTACTTTGGGCTACTTCAGACATTAAAACCCGTGCCCCTCTTATTGTTTGGAACGGATTGGTAAGAATGGTCGGCTTTATCATTGTTACATATGCCGCTTCATTAGGCTTGGCTCCAAAGGTATTTATCTTTATTTCAGTCATGGATCTTATTACCGCCTTTGTTTACATCATTGGCAGTATGCGCATATCTGGACTGTCTTTTAAATCGCTATTTTTAGGCAAAACCCAGTAGCTTATAAATTAATAATTTTAGCATTGATAACATTAACTTAAGCAAACTTAAACTAATTACTTTTCAGGAGAAATACGATGACGATTAAAGCATTAAGAACACCAGAAGAAAGATTCTCTGTATTACCGGCTTTTCCTTACCAACCTAACTACATTGATGATTTAGCTGGTTTTGAGTCTTTACGCATGGCCTACATCGACGAGGGTGATTCCTCATCTGAAAACACTTTTTTATGTTTACACGGTGAGCCTTCATGGAGCTACTTATATAGAAAAATGCTTCCTATATTTACGGGCGCTGGTCATCGTGTTGTTGCGCCTGATTTGTTTGGCTTTGGTCGTTCAGATAAACCCGTTGATGAATCAGTTTATACCTTTGATTTTCACCGTGACAGTTTAATGCAATTTATTGAACGCCTTGATCTGAAAAATATTACGCTGGTCTGTCAAGATTGGGGCGGAATTCTAGGGTTAACAATCCCAATGGATATGCAAGACCGATTTAAAAACTTGATTGTCATGAACACGGCAATATCGGTGGGTGAAACCGCCCCTGAAGGGTTTTATCAGTGGCGAGATTTCTGCGCAAATATGCCTGAAATACCTGTCGGTGGTTTATTTGCCTGTGACGCAGGGCCAGCCGTATCTGTGATGGATGTTGTTGCTTATGACGCGCCATTTCCAGATAACAGCTATAAAGCAGGCGTAAGACGCTTTCCCGCCATGGTGCCTGTCGAGCCAACGATGGATGGTGTTGAGCACGGAAAACGCGCAAGAGAGTTTTGGTCAAAAGACTGGAACGGTCAAAGCTTCATGGCGATTGGCATGAAAGATACAGCTTTAGGCGAAGGCCCGATGGAGTACTTAAGAAGCTTTATTAAAGGCTGCCCTGAGCCCTTAAAAATTGCAGAGGCAGGACACTTTGTTCAGGAATACGGTGTTGAAATTGCAGAAAAAGCGCTTGTTCACTTAGAAATGAATAATAAATAGGCTATATCCAATGAATACAAATATAGAAAATAAAGTGATTGTTATAACGGGTGCTAGCAGTGGTTTAGGTGAAGCAACTGCGCGTTTTCTGGCTCAAAAAGGCGCTAAAGTCGTATTGGGTGCGCGTCGTAGTGAAAAACTAGCAGCTATCGTAAACGATATTCGTGCTCAGGGTGGCGAAGCTGAATATGTCACGATGGATGTCACCAAATCCGATCAGGTTAAAATGCTTGTCGACAAGGCGATTGAGACTTTTGGACGCTTAGATGTCATGGTCAATAATGCTGGCTTGATGTCGATTGCCCCAATGGCTGAGGTTAAGGTTAATGAATGGGATCGCATGGTTGACATTAATATCAAAGGGGTACTTTACGGTATCGCCGCTGCACTTCCCGTGTTTACCAAACAAAATAGTGGTCACTTTATTAATCTTGCTTCCGTTGCTGCACATAAAGTTTCACCGGGTTCGGCTGTCTATAGCGGTACAAAATTTGCGGTTAAAGCGATAACTGAAGGATTGAGAGCGGAAGTGGGTGGCAATATACGTACAACGCTATTATCACCCGCCTTAATTGATTCTGAATTAAAATTCGGTAGTTCGGATGAAGCCACCTCTAAGTTTGTTCAAGATATTTATAAAGTCGCCATTCCAGCTTTATCTATTGCCAAAGCTGTCGCCTATGCGATTGAACAACCAGATGATGTCGATATTAACGAAATTATTATCAGACCAACAATTCAAGACTTCTAATCTAATGTGAGTGGATCCTGCCTTTTTTGTATTTTGTTTGGCAGGTCAACGTGAAACAGTTGCTTTAAAAGGTATAAAAAATGAAAAAAACACTCGTTATTGGCGCTAATGGCCAGATTGGTAAAATAGTGGTTGAGTTGCTTCACAATCAGGATCGCCCAGTGCTCGCAATGGTTCGTAGCAAACTACAAGCTGAGAAGTTAGAAAATATGGGTGTAGAGGCTGTTGTTGGCGATCTTGAAACTGATTTTGAACACGCTTTTAAGGACTGCGATAAAGTAGTA
Organism: Pseudoalteromonas sp. SWXJ133; assembly: GCF_015864365.1. NCBI lineage: Bacteria > Pseudomonadati > Pseudomonadota > Gammaproteobacteria > Alteromonadales > Pseudoalteromonadaceae > Pseudoalteromonas > Pseudoalteromonas sp. SWXJ133. Next base: position 4,053 of record NZ_JADYXJ010000015.1, on the reverse strand, counting down.
TTTAGTGCAGGTTCTGGCGGTAATACAGGCGACGATAAAACACTTCTAATAGATTTATGGGCAGCAAAAAAAGCAGTTGATTATTCTTTAAAGGAAGGTATACAACATTTTGTAATGGTAAGTGGTTTAGGCGCACAAGACCCTGACGAATTTGAATCAGAAATAAAACCCTATTTGGTGGCAAAGTATTTTGCCGATCAGTACCTATTATCCAGTGGCCTAAATTACACCATTCTTAGACCGGGACTCCTTACTAATGATAAAGGCAATGGGCTCATAACAACCACGCGTTCGACTTCTACGAATGATTTATTCATTAGCAGAGAAGATGTCGCTAAATCAATAGAGTATTACATTAATCGTGACGAAGTCAGTAACCAGATATTTGAACTTTATCATGGTAATGAAGTAATTAGCTCGGCATTAACCGCTAGCAATTAATTTATAACCAACGATTCGCTAACCACTATAAAATAATATATTAGCGAAAGAAGCTATTAATATTAGAGTTTTAAATAATATGCAAAACTACCTTCAAGAAATAGATACAATCACTTCTAAAGCAGGTGAAACCGTTCCTTTACAAAGAAAAGCTTTTGAAAGAGGTTTTTCTTTTAAACACATGTCTTTTTATGAACAACTAGCGATATGGAGTTATATCTGGACTAACACAAAAGTGTATAGAGCAGAAATGTTTTGTTTGTATTTCTTGGAGGAGCATATTAAAAACAAAGATGAAATGCTGGCCGCTTGGCCAACGATTAAATTATGGCAAGACAAAATTAATCGATGGGAAACAAGCGATGGCATTTCAAAAATATATGCTCAATTAGTAGAATATGATGCAGCATTAATTTTGCCAATGTATAAAAAATGGAATACGTCTACAAACCCATGGCATAGAAGACAAAGCATAGTGGGTTTACTTTATTACAGCGCTCATAGAAAACACTATTTACCTTTTCAAGTACTTATAGATTTGGTAGCACCTTTAATTTCTGACCACGCTTATTATGTTGAAAAAGGAGTGGGTTGGACACTTAGAGAAATAGGAAATATATACCCTAAAGAGCAGGAAGAATTTCTATTTGAAAACGCAACTAAAATATGTGCTTATGGATATAGTGCAGGTACAGAAAAATGGGATAAAACAAAACGGGAAAAACTGAAGCAAATTAGAAAAGCAGCAAGAGTTTTAAATCGCAAAAATTCAATTTAAACATTTAAAAAGGAATAAATATGTCAAACAACAAACCAATATCAGCAGCGTTTCCTTTTGAATCTAAATTTCAAGCTGTATTAGATTCTAAAATGCATTATGTAGATGAAGGAGACAAAAGTTCTAAAGATACTTTTTTACTCATACACGGAAACCCTACATCAAGTTATTTATGGCGAAACATCATTCCGCATGTAAGTCCGTTAGGTCGTGTAGTTGTTCCCGATCTTATTGGAATGGGTAAGTCTGACAAGCCCGATATAGACTATACATTTGAAGACCATATTACCTATTTAGATGCGTTTATTGAAAAGTTAGCCTTAAAAAATATCATTATAGTCATTCAAGATTGGGGTTCTGCTTTAGGTTTTAACTATGCCAATCAGCATAGAGAAAATATAAAAGGGATTGTTTTTTTTGAAGCTATGTCTCAAGTTTCTTATTGGAAAAATACGACTAAAGAGACAGAAACATTATTTAAAAAATTTCGTGACCCTGCAGAAGGGCATGAAATGATTGTTAAAAACAACTTCTTTATTGAGGCTATGCTACCCATGATGGCGGGCAGAGAATTAACTCAAGAAGAAATGGACCATTACCGAGCGCCTTATTTGGAAGAAAAGAGCCGTAAACCACTGCTTATGTGGCCTGGTCAAATTTCGTTTGATGGCGTCCCAAAATTTACCACTGACATTGTTAATTCATATAATGAATACCACAAAAATTCAGATGTGCCTAAGTTGTTATTTTATGCAGAGCCAGGACTAATTATTAATCGAGAATTAGGTGAGCATATCGCTGAAACGTGGAAAAATATTACTGCAGTAGATTTAGGTGAAGGAAAGCATTATCTACAAGAGTCGCATCCACACGAAATTGGTGAAGGTATTGTCGATTGGTATAAAAAAGTTATTAAATAAACACTAATTATAGGGCTAGTGGTCAAATAGAAAAAATGCTTAAGCGTTATATTGGGTAGACTACGGAACCATGAGCAGATTTATTTGACCGCTATAATTTGACACTATAATTTGACCACGACAAAGAAAGTACCGATGGCAGCTAAATTATCCACGTTTGAAGCAGTCGATGGCTCTGCTACATTATATACCGCCACCAAAAATAGCCTTAGATGCACGGCTATTAAACTGAGAACAGGTGGTGTTTGTTTATATAGTCCAGTGTCAGGCCTCAGTGAAGAGGCTAAAGATAGCCTAATCGAATTAGGCGAAGCCCAATATCTACTCGCCCCAAATACCTACCATAATGCTGGTTTGGTAGAGTACTCAAAAGCCTACCCCAAAGCTCATCTGGTGGCATCTGAGAGTGCTCATGCACGCTTGACTAGCAAGACAGGACTAACGTTCAAAGAATTATCATCGCTAGCCAATGCACTACCAGAAGGACTTACCCTAGAAGAACCCAGGGGTTTGAAAAATGGTGAGGTTTGGCTCATCGAATCAGCGCAGATAGGCCATATTTGGCATGTTGTGGATGCCTTTGCTGGCCAAAAACATACTGAAGGCCCAATATGTGACATAGTAAAAATGGTTAAAGTATTTCCTAATTTTGGTATTAAAGATCGAAAAGTCTTTGCCAGCGCGGTAATGCAACTTATTGAAATTTCACCGCCTAAAATTTTACTGCCTTGTCATGGTGCTTTAATTAAATCACCTGAGCTAGCTGATAAGCTCCGTAATTTAATACTAGAACTTGGCTAGAGAAAAACGATACTTACGTAATTTTAAAATAGTATCATTTGAATTAAATCATAGGTCTGGCTACTCATTTAGAGATGAATTTTCAAGTCGCTTTATGCCCATTTCGGCCTTAGGAAGCTAATCCACAGTCGCTCCAAAGTGCCTAAAAAACAAAAAAATTATAGCTAATATTAATTAGCTATAATAAAGACTACTTTTCCCAAGCAAATTTTTGAAAAGGTTTATCTACTGGCGTTTTTGCAATGTGATTTACCAGAAGAAGTGCACCTAAACCCTGAAAGTGAAACCGTTAAAGTGGAGAGTGCATAACGAAGTGATCGCGACAACTAGTTTGACAAACACCGCCAACAGCACACTATTTTTACCATCATGATCGGGGGTTATTCAGTTTTAAAAACCAGTCCTTTCGATTGGGCAAATATCACTAGCGTAAATAGTATTTCGGTTATCCCGCCAATAAATGCGCCATGTAGTGGTCAATAAAATTTGGCCACAGTTTTAGAATCTTGATATCTAACCTCAGATTCATTTGGCGCTAAGCCGGCATTATAATGATGCGGCCTAACGTTGTTGTAATATCCATTTATGTAATCACTTACGCTATATTTAGCATCTATAAAATTTCCATATCCAACCTTTGGCATCCATTCCGTTTTAAAGCTTCTAAAAAATCGCTCCATTGGTGCATTATCCCAACAGTTTCCACGCCTACTCATACTTTGCGTAATTTTATAACGCCATAAACGTTGGCGATATTTTAAACTTGTATAATGACTACCTTGGTCTGAATGAAACATCAGTCCTGTTGGTTTTCCTCTGCTTTCATACGCGAGTTCAAGCGCTTTTAGCGTTAAATTAGTATCTGGCGACAACGACATGGCCCAGCCAACTACTTTACGTGCAAATAAATCAACAACAACGGCTAAATAAGCCCAGCGATTACCTACCCAAATATACGTCACATCACCGCACCACACGGTATCTGGCTCAACAACATCAAATTGTCTATCAAGCAGGTTTGGAATTTCAAGGTGTTCATTACCGCCGCGTTTATATGAATGTTGAGGTACTTGGCAGCTTTCAAGCTTTAATTTAACCATTAGCTTAGCAGCA
>NZ_JADYXJ010000014.1:0-106183 GCF_015864365.1 Pseudoalteromonas sp. SWXJ133 | reverse complement strand
TTACCATGGGTGAATAATATCTATTAGATCACAGCGAACAGATGGATTCAAGGTTAAAAAGAAACCAACAAAAAAATAGTTGGATACGTTCCTAAAAAGAGTAATTCTACAGCCTCAACGCTTCCATAATAGGCCATCAGAGGTCTATAGAGGTTCTCTTCCCCATTTATAAACTTCATCACACCGTCATGGCTTACATTAAAACCTACACAGATCGTTATTTAGTATCATATTTATTTAAATAAGTATCAGACCAGTTGGATAAATTGCAAGGTATGTTTTAAATGCGATATAAAGTGGTTTGATTGGTTGAATTTTGGGGTTTGTATTAAAATAGAAGATTTAAAAATATATAAAATTTGGATTTATGGATTTATGGATTTATGGATTTATGGATTTATGGATTTAAAAAGAAGGGGTTTATTAATTATGTATATAAAAAAGAATTATGGTGAAACAGAGACCTGCTTCACCAAGATGAACTAGAGTTCACATAATAAATTATGCTGCTTCTACGTTCTCAGCTTCAGGGCCTTTTTGACCTTGTTTGATGCTGAATGTCACTGCTTGACCTTCGCTAAGAGTGCGAAAACCAGAACCAGTGATTGCGCTGAAATGTACAAACACGTCAGGACCATTTTCTTGTTCAATGAAACCAAAGCCTTTAGCTTCGTTGAAAAACTTTACTTTACCAGTAACCGACATACTAAATTTTCCTGTAAGTCAATAATTAAAATTCAGCCATATTATTATGGCAATATCCTCCCTGAGTCAATGCTCAAAAATATGGAGGTACAGTACAGGAACAAGTAATAACCTAACCGGTAACCTTAAACGCAGCACAATATCCGTAAATTCAATACATAAAACTCAAAGCAAGGTAAGATTAACACATTATATTTTTTTTCGCTCTATTAATTAGGAATTATTTATTAAAAATATGATTTTGTTTTTAAATCCCTTTAACTGACTAATTTACAAGCAAAAATTATAAAGTGTTATTGTAATATATATTGCTATAAACGCGTATAAAAGCCCTCTACAACAGCAATACTGTCAAATAACACTTCAATAACATCAAAAATACAAACAAAAAAAACGCTTTAAAAATTAAGCGGCATTGGTTTAAATATAGAGTATTAACTATTTAACAGACCAATCAATAGTATCTTCTGCTTTTATAGGCACAACTTCAGAGTCGCCTAGGGTATAACTTGCAGGTACGTCCCATGATTTCCTTTGTAATGTTATTGTATCGGCATTACGCGGCAATTCATAAAAGTCAGGACCAAAGTGGCTTGCAAATCCTTCAAGCATGTCCAAAGCCGCTGCGTCTTCGAATGCTTCAGCGTATAACTCAATAGCGGCATGAGCCGTATATGCACCAGCACAACCGCAAGCAGCTTCTTTTTTATCTTTATAATGTGGTGCAGAATCAGTTCCCAGAAAAAACTTTTTATTTCCACTTATGGCTGCGGCCATTAGTGCTTGCTGGTGAATGTTACGCTTTAGGATTGGCAAACAATAATAATGTGGGCGAATTCCACCCGCTAACATATGATTACGATTATAAAGTAAATGATGGGCCGTAATTGTTGCTGCTACATTACTTGGTGCATTAACTACAAACTCTACGGCATCTTTAGTTGTAATATGCTCTAGTACAATTTTAAGTTCAGGAAAGTCATTTACCACATCCCCTAAAATTGTATCCAAAAATACTTTTTCACGGTCAAAAATATCAATTGATGAATCTGTCACTTCTCCGTGTACTAACAGCAACATACCTACTTCTTGCATTGCTTTTAAAACCGAGTAAATATTTTTTACTGATGTAACACCAGAATCAGAATTAGTTGTAGCGCCTGCTGGATATAGCTTTGCAGCTACTATCTTACCTGTTGCTTTTGCTTTTATTATTTCATCCGGTGTTGTTTTATCTGTAAGATAAAGCACCATCAAGGGCTCAAAAGTACTTTGAGGGCCTGCAGCCATAATGCGTTCTCGATAAGAAAGAGCGGTATCAGTACATGTTGCCGGTGGAACAAGGTTAGGCATAATAATAGCGCGGCCCATGTATCTGCTAATATCGCGTACAGTATCTTTTAACTGGTCGCCATCACGTAAATGTACGTGCCAATCATCAGGGCGAGTTATCGTTAATGTTGTTACTGAGTTTGTAGTTATACTAGTCATTACTTTAGTTCCACGGCTGAATTTATTCGATCATAGGCATATGCTGTTTTCGAGTAAAGATTTTATTAAAAATAATCAATAATATTTACACAAAACAAGATGTAACTTAAGGCCTGATGATCTTTCAAAATTAAAATTTATTCTATCAAGGGGTGATTCACTCGCGGCGCGAAGTTTGTAACCTAGTGAGATCGATAACTGCTCCAGCGTTATTCTAATGGCTTACATCCATATCATAGGTAGATACTTAAGAAAAATATTAAGTACCTACCTATGACAGCACAGTAATAATATTTTACGAATTGCCATCATTAAAGCTTTCATTACTATCAGGTTATTACAGCTGCAAAATACGGTACAAAAAGTGAGATTTACAAGTGGTGTTAATGAGATAACGCGGGAATTACCATGGGCAAAAGTTCAAAGGACGTATTACCGGATAAAGCACCGTCTCTTCGTTGGCTATATTATAGTTTAGCGAAATTGGGAGGTTAGTATGACAATAAAAGAAATTGTCACGTTGGTATGAAAGTACTCTAGAAAAGGTAGTTGGAATTATCAGAAATGGTCTGTCTGTTGAATTGTTAATATCGATTCAACAGACCTACTTCCATATTAGACAGCAAAGAGTAAGGCGCCCCTAAAACGAACTAAGAGCAGCGCTTGTTTATGGAGAACAACATATACTCTGCTTTCTCTAAAAACCAAACAGGCTGCTGTAAATTCAACCTCGAAAGATAAACAGACCTTAGTATGGGGCTTAAATTAAAGTAAATAATTCATAGTAGAGCGGTGATTTTCGTAAACCACTTCTCGACTTTTATAAGTAATACCTTTGTTAGTTACACATGCAAAATAAAAGCTATCCAATAAGTAGATATGATCAACCTCTATAATTCAAAAAGCTCATATTTTACATAAACTGAAAACATTCATCGTTTTATTTTGTAGAACCATTCAGATTGAGTTAACTTAGCATCTGAGCTAACAAATAATAAGAAAAATAATAATCGCCTATGTCGAAAAGAATCGATATCAATCAAGCGCTAGAAATAAAAACTGAACAACTCGGTATTATTAATCAGTTTTCGTCAAGCCTATTACAGCTTGACACTCTTGCAGAACTATTTGAATACGTCACTACACAGGTCGTAAATAGACTGGGTTTTGTTGACTGTGTCATTTACCTTGCCGACGATTCAGCTTCTATATTAAATCAAGTAGCATCAATGGGTATTGCCCATGAGCGTTATAAATATAGAGCACAGAGAAAAACAATAAGGTTTAGTGAAGGAATTACTGGGGCTGTTGCAACAACCGGAAAAGCGGTAATTATTGACGATGTAACAAAAGATAGTCGCTATATTCCTGATGAGCGCCCTGCTCAATCAGAACTCTGTGTCCCACTTATATATAAAAAACAAGTTTTAGGTGTTATTGATTGTGAGCACCCAATTAAGGGTTACTTTACTAACGCGCACCTTGAGATATTGACAACAGTTGCTCACTTACTCAGTGCCAAAATTAACCAGGTAAATACGGTAAATAACTTACAAAAAACAGTCGAGCAACTTAACAACGCACAAAAATTAGAAAATAGCTTATTACAAATAGCTAACCTAACCTACAAAGCTGACGACTTAGATACCTTTTTTGAAGCCTTGCATTCAATTATCAATAACTTACTTCGTGCCGATAACTTTTTTATCGCTCTATATGACAAAAAAGTGGATATACTCGACCTTGTTTATATAGTAGAAGAAGGCATGAACACCAAAACACATCAAAAAATATCTAAAGAACAGCTAAAAGATACCGCCTCATATTACCTACTGCAAACAGAGCAAGCCTTATTACTCAACAAAGGTGCCTTTCAAAGTCATATTGATAACGGTGATTTTAAGATGGTAGGGAGGCAATCAGAGTCGTGGTTAGGAGTTCCGTTTAAAACAAGTGATCGTATAAGCGGTGTTATTGTTGTACAAAGCTACGATAAAACACTGCAATACAACGAACACGACAGCGCTCTTCTAACTTACGTAAGTCGCCAAATAAGTATGGCAATTGATAGGCAACTAGCCCGACAAGAGCTCGAGCATAAAGCATTGCATGACGAGCTTACCGGCCTTGCTAACCGCTCATTACTCATTGAGAGAATAAAGCATGCTATTTTACGTTTAACGCGTGCTAAAAAAAGTACGTGCCATGCCCTGCTGTATCTAGATTTTGATCGTTTTAAAAGTATAAATGATTCGCTAGGGCATGAAGTCGGAGACCATTTTCTTATAAAAATATGCGACTTAATTAAAAGTACAGTACGAAGCACGGATACATTTGCTCGTTTAGGCGGTGATGAATTTGCTATATTTATGGAAAATACCACACATAAAAACCAAGTTAATGAAGCTTTAAACAGGATTAAAAATGCATTAGCAAAACCTCTTAATGTAGATAGCCACCTACTTCAAGCTTCTACTAGTATTGGCATCGCCTATACCAACAACGTAAATGATAAAGCTTATATACTGTTACAACAAGCCGATGCAGCTATGTATGAAGCTAAATCTACCGGACGTGGTCAGGTTAAGTTTTTTAATAATGCTATGCGTAAGAAACTTAAAACTCATGCCGATATTGAAAACGACTTGCAACATGGTATTGAGCACAACGAATTTGAACTCTATTTCCAACCAATTTTCACAATCACTACAAGTGAAGTTATTGGGTTTGAAGCGCTTGTGCGATGGCATCACCCCAAAAAGGGTTTTGTATCACCAAATGATTTTATATCGATAGCTGAAACTACAGGGCAAATTATAAATCTCGATTTACATTTGCTTGATTTAGCCGCTCAGCAGATTTCAAATTGGCACCAACAAGGCCATCGCTTTTTGAAAGTAACGGTTAATGTGTCGTCACGACATTTTGCAAGCCTTGATTTTGTAGCGCAAATACATTTTATTTATAATAAGTACCAATTACCCCTGGGTTCTTTATGTTTAGAAATTACCGAATCAGGCTTAATAGAAAATCTAGAACTCGCCACTCAAATAATAGAAGGTCTTTCACCTTTAAAAGTAAAATTGTGCCTTGACGATTTTGGAACGGGTTATTCAGCACTGGGCTACTTGCACCAACTGCCTATCCATATTTTAAAAATAGATAAAAGTTTTATAGACCACCTACAAGATTCCACCAACCCACTTGTTGAAGCCATTTTATCACTTGCGCAATCATTAAAACTTGAGGTTGTTGCTGAAGGGATAGAAACACTTGAACAATTAGCCATTTTACAATCCACCGCGTGCGACTATGGCCAAGGTTTTTTAAAGTCAAAACCGGTCACAGCCAAAGAAGCCATATTACTTATTAATAAGCCCTTATAAAAAAGCCAGCGAGTTGGTAGCTGGCTTAGGTATTACGTATATACTCATCCATTGACCTAAACTATAGATAAAAGGCAAAACGACTCTATTTTTTAAACCACAATCTAAAGTAACCATTCAACAATCCCCCACCTCACACAGTTATTTACATAGTCAAAATTCACACTGAGGTGAAGCACACCGCAATCGCTATACTTAAAATACAACATGAAGCAAACTCATCTAAAACTCATCAAACCAGTTTTTGAATGACTTTTATCGTTACTAATTCTAATATTTTCGCGATTCATAGCAATAAACCACAATAAATCACAAACTTTTAGCCATCTAGACGTTGAAACGTTTTTTATATTGGCGTAGTATGTAATTAATCTGAGCTAAACTCACTTTTTCCATGAGAATTTTTAAAGATGATTGGTATTAAACATTTAAAAACCATAGCAACCCTAAAAGAAACAGGGTCTTTGGTTAATACGGCACGAGAATTATTTTTAACACAGTCTGCTTTATCTCATCAAATCAAAGATTTAGAGAATAAATTGGATTGCCAATTATTCGAACGTAAAACTCAACCAGTCCGCTTTACCCCTCAGGGAATGCTATTACTTGAATTAGCTCACGAAATATTGCCAAAAATGGAAGCGACAAAATGCCGTTTGAAAGAAAGCTTAAATCAGCCTATTTCTCAATTGCGTTTAAGTGTGGAATGCCATGCATGTTTTCATTGGTTATTGCCTACTATTAAAGAATTTAATAACTTTTGGCCTGATATAAAAATTGACTACGAGCGCGGCTTTAGTTACGACGCTATTCCTGACCTACTAAGCGATGAGCTCGATTTAGTTTTAACATCTGACATACGTGAGCCCGACACATTAGAATACGCGCACTTATTTGATTTTAAATTGAAGCTTATTGTGTCGCCAGATCACGAACTCGCTAAAAAAGCGTATGTAACAGCGCTTGATTTAAAAAACGAAACTATTATTTCATATCCTATCCCGCGCGAACGCCAAGATATTTTTAAATACTTTATTCAAAATGCACGTTTTGATGGCACCTTAAAAACGGTTGACCAAGGATTACTTATTTTTCAACTCGTAAGTGCTGGCATGGGCGTTGCCGCTTTACCTGACTGGCTAGTTACACCTTATGAAAGCCAAGGACTAATAAAATCAATTCCTTTGGGCGCTCTTGGCCTTACTCGTCCTATGTATTTAGCGATGAAAAAAGACATGAAAGATAATCCTGTTTATCGTCACTTTTTAAATACGTGTAAGCTAAATAACGGTCGATAATCATCAATATAATGAGTAATATCGCTGTAATTAATCCTACAGCGTTTAACTCTTATGTTTGTTATTAAAAAAATGATTGGTGGCTTACTTATGCCACTGCCTCTATTTGGTTTATTTGCGTGCCTGATGCTCCTACTCGCATTTAAAGGCCGCAAATCAGCTCTCTTCTTATCGACTTTAAGCTTAATTGTATTACTTGCATTGAGCACGCCCTTTGTCGCCAATTTGATTATCCAAAATAATGAACCTGCGTCGCTTGCATTTAATACCCTAAAGCATCCAAAAATAGACAAAATAGTTGTACTAGGTTGCGATATAAACCCAAACCCAGCACTCAGTGCTAATAATCAATTAGGTAATTGTGCACTAACGCGCTTAGTAGAAGGTGTAAAACTAGCAAAGCACTACCCTAATGCAGAGCTTATAGTTTCAGGCGGGGGTTATCAAAATATCACTAATAGCGGGCTTATGTATCAAACGGCAATTAGTTTAGGCGTCAATAAGAGTCGTATATTTCAAAACCCAAAAGCAATGGATACAGGTGAAGAAGCTAAGTTACTGGCATCAAAATTAGTCGACTTCAAGGTTGTACTAGTAACATCAGTACTGCACATGCCACGCGCAAAAGACTTATTTAATGCTCAAGGTATTGAAGTCATAACCGCAGCCACTGATTATCATAATTTTGCTGCACTGCCGAGGAGCAAACAGTTTATTCCCAGTGCTCATGCTTTACTTGTGGTTACGCAATATAGCCACGAAGTAGTAGGAAACACATGGATAAGTTTGCGCCGCTGGATAGATCCAGAGGCACTGTAACTTATATAGTCCTAACCTGAACTCTGGACAATAAAATCTATTTCAACCAAAGTTCAGGTTAGCTAATAACCTAGTTAAATTAACTAATAAATAGCCTAATTAAACTGGGTTATCTATATCTATAAATGTCACATCAAAACCATGCTCTTGAGCAAGTAACTCACCCAAAGCTTTTACACCATAGCGCTCTGTTGCATGATGCCCTGCGGCAAAAAAATCAATATTTTGCTCACGAGAACTATGAATCGTTTGCTCCGATGCTTCACCTGTTAAATAAGCATCAATGCCTTGCTCTGCAGCTAAATCAATATACCCTTGCCCACCACCAGTACACAGTGCAATGGTTTCAATTTTTGTTGAACGTACCAAACTCGTAAGCGGCTCACGATCAAGTACTTTTGCTATTTTACTTGCAAAATCTTCACCACTTAATGGCGTTTTTAAACGCCCTTTCATTGCTACGCTATTTGAAGTTGGCTCAAGCCCTGCTTCAATTTCAATATCTAATAACTTTGCAAGTTGCGCGTTATTACCAACTGCGGGGTGAATATCGAGTGGTAAATGATAGCCAAACAAATTAATATCGTGTGCTAATAACGCAGCTATTCGGCGCTTTTTCATACCTGTAATGGGTTGAGATTCCCCTTTCCAAAAAAATCCATGGTGAACTAAAATAGCATCTGCTTGTTGCTCAATGGCAGCATCTATTAATGCTTGACTTGCGGTTACGCCCGTCACAATTTTTTTAATTTCGTTTTTACCTTCAACTTGTAAGCCATTTGGGCAAAAATCTTTAATTAGATGAGGCTTTAAAATGTCATTTAGGAGTTGGTTAAATTCTCTACGTTGCATATAACTTACCTTACTTAGCACTGAATTTTGTGCAAATTTTGGCGTTTATAAGCTTAAAATGAAAGGAAAATCGCAAAAAATTGAAAAACTGTTTTAAAATAGGTATAAATACCTCTTCTTTATCTGTGTTCACAACGTATAGGGTCTCTGATGAGCAAACTAGACAAAACAGAAGTGTTATCTGCCTTTGAAGCAGCGTACGAAACTGCCAATGGTAAAAAACCTGAAATCACAACTAAACCTGGTTGGTACAGCATTGATGGCGGTAAAAATTTACGCCTAGCTGACGTAGCAGAGCTTACTAAAAAGTTAAACTCTGGTAAAACAACTAAAACGAAAAAACCAAAAGCAGCTGCGCCTGTTAAAGCACAGAAAAAAGCGCCATTCACTGTTGTTACCGAAAACGAAGAAGGTTACACAGCGGAAGAACTTTGGATTGTAATTTTAGCGCGTAAAGATCATGACTGTCGCTTACCGCGCGGTGTTGTTTAATCAACATTTATGATTTTTAAAAGAAACCGCGTTAAGCGGTTTTTTTATGTGCGTTATTTGCTAAAAAAATATCTAAAAATTATATTAATTATCGTCTTCCAACCTTAATTGCACCATTTAATCAAAAAAATAGAGCCTTATAAGTTGAGTAAGACTAAAAAAAGCGGCTATGTAGCCGCTTTCAAAAGATCAAAATAAATTATAACTTTTCGAAGTAAAGTGGTTCGCGCTCTTTTTTACCCACTTCACTCATTGTCTCTGCATTGAATAATCGACCATTGATCATGGTGTAATCTACTTTATCCGAATCTCGAATATTTTTAAGCGGATCGCCATCTATAACAATTAAATCTGCCAGTTTGCCCACTTCAAGTGAGCCTACGTTTTTATCAAGTCCTAAATACTTAGCTGGATCGATTGTTGATGCACGTATAGCTTCAAGTGATGTCATTCCGCCTTGTGCAAACATCCACATCTCCCAGTGTGCACCTAAGCCTTCACGCTGGCCGTGAGCACCTAAGTTAACCAATACTCCTAGGTCTTGTAGCTCAGCAGCAACGCGTGCGTTATTAAAGTGATTATAGTGATGATCGGGCGCTTTAATGCGGCGCATAGAGCGTGGTAATAATTGGTTTTTAGGCACAAATTTACTTAAACGCGGATGATTCCACACATCAGTTTTATCGTACCAGTAGTTCTCACCCCAAATGCCACCATAAGCCACTACAAGAGTTGGTGTATACCCGACATCACTTTGCGACCATAACTGCTTTATATCGTCGTATATGTGCTCTACAGGGATTGAATGCTCAATACCTGTGTGTCCATCTACAATCATACTTAAGTTATGTTGTAATAATGAGCCGCCTTCAGGGACAACCATCATTTCAAGTTCACGACCTGCTTCAATAACTTGTTGGCGCTGCTCTCGGCGTGGCTGGTTATACGATTTAACACTAAATGCACCTACTTTTTTAAGGCGCTCTAAATGAAATTTAGCATCGTCTAACGAGTCAATATGCGAAGTATAACCTGGCATATTTGCGCCATATAAAATAGTACCGGTTGAGAAAATACGCGGGCCAACAATCATGCCTGCCTTTTGCATTTCGCTTGCGGTAAATATTTCAGAGGTATCGTTTGATGGATCGTGAATTGTAGTTACACCCAGCGCTAAACCTGCAAAGTTTTTCCAGTTTTGCTCAGGTATAATTTCGTCACTTGCTTGCGAGCCATGTGCATGAGCATCAACAATACCAGGCATAATAGTTTTACCTGTTACATCAATAACCTCAGCACCTTTAGGAATGCTTATATCGCTGGCTGTACCAATTGCTTTAATATGCTTACCATCAGTGATAATTACACCATTTTCAATAACCTTTTCGCCGTCCATAGTTATAATTTTTGCACCAGTGAGCGCAATCATACCTTTAGGCTCTGCCATTTTTTTACTGAAACCGATATTATCGCCACTTTTCACTTTAAAGTCGGTATCTTCGGCTTTGTTAATAGCAAACATCCCCTCAAGGCTTGCATGATAAAGCTCAGGCCCTAATGTCCAATAAAGCGTGTTGCTCTTAGCGCTCCAACTAATGTTTTCACCAGCACGTACCGATAACTGCTCTATTGGGAATTGACTATCTTTAGGCCCAATATTAATTGTTTTACCACTTTGAACAAACGGTGTTACAAATACTTTAAATCGCTCAGCAAAAGCGAGATATTGCCCATCTGGTGATACTCTAAATTCAGTCGCATGCTCTGACTCGTACAGTTTGCGAACTTTTTTACTTTCGAGCTCAACTACACTTAGCGTTGGTTTTGGCCAAGGACTCATTATAAAAACGCGATCGTTTGCATCTCCAAATTGTGGTTGATAACCACTTTTTGAAATAAGCTCACTTTTACCGCCTTTTGCGCTTACGCTATAAACCCCCTGATTAAGTGACCATTTAGGGTTTAAAATACTGCCGCCCGTGGCTTTTCGATAAACAACCGTTTTCCCATCTGGACTAAACGTAGGCTCTACGTACTTGCCAGGTTCTTTAGTTATTGTATCGCCACGACCACTGCGCGCAGACACAACCCTTACAGACCCTTGTTTGTTGTCATCCCATGTGGTGTAAACTATTTTTTTACCATCGCGAGAGTACTGTGGAAATAATTCGTAATGATCAGTTTGCTTTGTTAAACGCTTAATTTTACCCGACTCTAAATCGCGTTTATAAATATGCCCAAGCGCTTCAAAAATTGCCGTTTCGCCATCGGGGCTTACTTGCACATTACGCAGCATTTTTACATCAAACTCATCAGTATCTAAGTTTTGTGTAAAGCGCACTGCTTTTTGAATTTTTTTAGTAGTTTGCACTTTAAAAGGAATGGTTTTAACGGATTTGTCTGCAACATCTAGCTTGTGAATTGTACCACCAGCCCAAAATACTAACTCTTCGTTATCGGGTGTCCATGCAATAGTTGGGTATACACCATGAATAGCCCATGTTTCTTGCATATCTCGCTCAAGCTTATCGTAAAGCTTAGTGTGCTCACCGCTGGTTAAGTCATATAAATACAAGCTAGTTTGAAAGTCATCACGCTTTATATAAGCAAGTTTTTTACCATCTGGTGATGGTGTAGGCCTAATAGCACCGCCCATCGTATCGATTATGGTTTCAATTTCACCCGTTTCACGGTCGTAGCGCTTAATTTTATAAATGCCCGCTACAGAATCCTTTGAATAATGAAAGGTTTTACCGGGTGTTGCATCATGCGAAAAGTATACATAACGACCATCAGGTGAAAACATTGGCTCACCTAAATCTTTTTGATCGTTCTCGCGTTTTGTAAGCTGTACGCCCTTACCACCCGCTTTGTGATACAACCACACTTCACCTGCTCCCAATGAGCGGCTAGCTGTAAAGTGTTTACGCGCAACTAAGTAGTCGCCATCAGGACTCCATGCAGGACTATTTAGTAATCTAAAGGTTTCATCGGTAACAGCGTGTTGATTTTCACCATTTAAGTCCATTATCCAAATGTTATCGCCACCACCTTGATCGGAGGTAAACGCAATACTTTTGCCGTTAGGACTAAAGCGTGGTTGCATTTGCCATGCAATATCAGAGGTGAGCTTTGTAGCTGTACCACCACTCATTGGCATAGTGTAAATATCGCCAAGTAAGTCAAACACCACAGTTTTACCATCAGGGCTAATATCTATATTCATCCATGTGCCCTGATCAACGCTAATTGCAGCGTCAACAAATTGCCCCTTAGGTGAATCTACTTGCCATTTTTGTTCGTCTTTTTCAGCGGCATTTACCTGCCCTATCGCTAATGACACCGACAGCGCCAATACTGTATGAAGCATTTTTTTCATGCGTTTCTCGCTTGTTATTGTTGCAGTAAAAACTATTTCACATGATTGCAACAAAAACAAACGCAACTTGCCAGCGTTATATGATAAAGCGCGGTTTATGTAGGTTTAATGCCAAACAATAGGGTCAAATTGATAGTAATTAACTAGCATACTGTAAATTTCAGGATCGTATCGGCGAAGCTCTGCGGGCTTTTCGAGGAAGGTTTCGGTGAGTACAGCAAAAAACTCAGCTTCGTTAGTCGCACCATAGCTGTGAATAACATGCGGCATGCTATAGGCAACATGGCTTTTTAACTGGGTGAAAGCACGGCTAAATACTCTGCCCCACTCTTTGTAATCTGCTGAGCTTTTTAAAATGGGTGTGCCCGTTGTTTTACCTGTTTCTTGATCGAGTTGATGCGCAAACTCATGAAATACCAAGTTATGTCCATCGCTTGGTAAACGATTACCCTCAAGTACATCATGCCAGCTTAAAACGAGCGTGCCGCCAGGCCATGACTCGCCTAGTCTTACCGTATTATGGTAACTCACAAGTCCTGCACTATCGCGAGTTGATTGCGGAGCATAATAAGCACTTGGATATAATAAAATTTCTTTTACATTTCTATATAACGGCCACGGTTTATTAAGTACTAATACACACGCATCGGCGGCAACAATTAACTTCATTGCAGACGTTAGCCTTAAGCCATCACAACCGACAAAGCGTTTTTCGTTTAAAAACCACGTAATATGTCGCTCTAATTTTTCTCTGTCGGCGTCGGTCATTTTTTTATAGATGGGCATGCAACGCAGTAAAATATCTTTTTGCTGCGAATTTAAAGCAAAGTCTTTATATTTACTGCGCCATAATCGGTTTTGAATTGATGGCCAACGCCAGAAAATCACCACAAAAAGAATTAAAACAACAATTAACAGTCCATTTATCATGGGGATTTCCTGAGCTAAAGTATGGTATATAAATATGTCCAGCACACGTGTTTTTCAAGCATATAAGGTTATGTATTTGAATATAAAGTAATTCACATCGCATTGCTTATAGATTACTTATAAATTGTTTACTGCTTTGCACTGCCGTTACTGATGTGTTTAAAGTTAATTTTTGCAAAAGGTGTCAAATGTACCCTGCAATGTGTTTATAAATTTCGCTACGTGCAAACCATCCATTAATGAATGGTGTACATCGACAGCTAAAGGCATTGTGCCTGTGTGTTTATCAAACTGACCAAATACAAATTTAGGAATGCCTAAACTCTGCCCTTCACTAAATGCATGCGAAAACGCACTAAAATTCAGCCACGGCAAAACAGATATATGAATTAAATCTGCCTGCCCTTCTGTTTGAGCAAATGCATCAGAAAATAACGGCTGTAATTTCGCTTTTTTGCTTACGTCACTTGCATGATTTACAAACTCTTTAAACTCGCCTGTGCTGTTAAAATAACTAAAAACAAACGTATCGTTTTCAGACAACTCAACCACACTTGCGCGAACACTATTAAGTAACCATGGTTGATTATCTATTATACGTAGCATTATTGAATCGTACTCATGGCACGCTTTTAAGGTGCAATATACATACGCTTGAAAAAAAGAAAATTGATTGGTTTTGCAATAGTCGTAAAGTGCTTGAGCATCTAAACGCACACACACATTAAAATAAGGCTGAGAAAAGTGTTTAAATAATTCAAAGTGTTGCTTTCTAGGCCAATTATCTAAATCGATAGGCTGCATGAGAGAAGTTGAGGGAGTCATAATTTGCCGCACAAAATTAAAAACAAAGTGTACCGCTGTTCAGTAATAATTGCATTAGGGTCTGTTAATCTTTCAAGGATAAATCCGCAAAGATCAACACCCCTTAACTTACAGATAAACAAAAGGTGTGCAATTGCACACCTTTATTGCATTTTAGCTTAAATTTATAGACCGTTTTTAATGATCTCTTGCGCTAATTCGTCAGCAATTAAATGCGTTGATTTTTGCTCTTTTTCGCTACGGGCAAAGATTTCCGTTAACGTATTAAAAATACCTTCAACATGTTTATTAGACGCTGCTGCACTGTAACCTTCTGGCGCTGTTTCGTAATAAACATTAATAATACCACCAGCGTTAATTACGTAATCAGGGGCATATAAAATGCCTTTTTCACGAATAACTTCACCGTGGCGAGACTCTGCCAGCTGATTATTAGCACAGCCTGCAATAATAGTCGCTTTTAAACGCGGTATCGTTAAATCGTTAATAGTTGCACCTAATGCACACGGTGCATAAACATCAACATCTAAGTCGTAAATTTCATCAATGCCAACCGCAGTCGCGCCAAAATCATTAACTACGCGATCAATTGCAACTTGGTTAATATCTGTTACAAACAACTCAGCGCCCGCATCAGCTAAATGCTTACATAAACCATAAGCAACAGCACCTAAACCTTGAACAGCCACTTTCACACCTGCAAAATTTTGATGACCACGTTGATGCTGTAGCGCTGCTTTAATTCCTAAAAACGTACCGTATGCTGTAAATGGCGATGGGTTACCACTTTTACCTTCAAGGCCCAGTACGTAATTAGTTTCTTTATTCATAATAGCTACATCAGCACATGTGATGTTTACATCTTCTGCTGAGTAATAACTGCCATTTAATCGCTCTAATTGGCGACCAAATGCACGGAATAATTGCTCAGATTTAATTTCTTTCGCGTTACCTATAATTACAGATTTACCGCCACCAAATGGTAAGCGCGCAACTGCATTTTTATAAGTCATGCCTTTTGATAAACGTAGCACGTCGTAAACAGCATCTTCGTCGTTCGCATAATCCCACATTCTACATCCACCAACAGCAGGACCTAGGTTGGTATTATGTACAGCAATAATTGCTTTTAAACCCGATTCTTCATCAGAACAAAAAACCACTTGTTCATGGTTATCAAATTCAACTCGATTAAACACAGCCACTTAAAATACTCCGAAATAGTTAACCCGTGAGAGGGTATGCGCGCTGGAAATAGTCGAGACTTTATCACTTCATATTCGAGTTCGCTATACTCGCAGAAGATAAAACCAATGAAAACATCAAGCTTAAATTAAATAACCGGATTAAAACTATTGTATAGATAAAAAATTCACAAAATCGTCATTTGTAAGTTTTAAAAACTATAAATAGAACAACCACATCAATTTACGTTTACGTGAACGTAACACAACTATTGCGTGTAAAGTTTAATATACAAGTGCTGCTTGCCCGCCACGTACTGCTGCCTATAGGTTTCCAGTAAAAAGTGAGCTTTTTCGCAAACTGGTCAGAGCTGTAAACTTGGTAATGACTCTATTTAAAAAAACAAAAAAGCGAGCACTAGGCTCGCTTTTTAAAAATACAAAACGTACGTTATTTTAGCTTGCTATCAAGCTCTTCTATTTTAGCTTTCCAGATTGCAGGGCCTTGTGTATGCGCATTGGCGCCTTCACTGTCTACTGCAACGGTCACTGGCATATCTTCTACTTCAAATTCATAAATAGCTTCCATACCTAAATCTTCAAAAGCAACTACGCGTGCTTTTTTAATCGCTTTAGATACTAAGTAAGCTGCGCCGCCTACAGCCATCAAATAAACAGATTTATGCTCTTTAATAGACTCAACCGTTGCAGGGCCACGTTCAGCTTTACCAATCATGCCTACAATGCCTGTTTTTTCTAGCATCATATCGGTAAATTTATCCATGCGAGTTGCCGTTGTAGGGCCAGCAGGACCAACTGCTTCATCGCGTACCGCATCAACAGGACCAACGTAATAAATAAATTTATTATCAAAGTCTACGCCTTTTGGTAAGCCTTCACCTGAATTGATCATATCTTGTAGACGTTTATGCGCTGCATCACGACCTGTTAAAATAGTACCTGAAAGTAAAACAGTTTCGCCCATTTTCCATTCTTGAACATCTTTTTTAGTCAGTGTATTTAAGTCAACACGACGTGTGCCTTCGCCCACTTCAAATGTTACTTGTGGCCAATCTTCTAGCTTAGGTGCTTTTAAATTAGCAGGACCAGAACCATCAAGTGTAAAATGTACATGGCGAGTTGCCGCACAGTTAGGGATCATTACTACAGGTTTTGAAGCAGCATGTGTTGGTGCTGTTTTAATTTTAACATCAACAACCGTTGTTAAACCACCTAAGCCTTGTGCGCCAATACCTAATTTATTAGCACGGTCAAAAATTTCTAAACGTAGCTTTTCTTCAGTCGTTTCTGCGCCGCGTTCCATTAGTTCATGGATATCAACCGGGTCCATTAACGACTCTTTAGCCATTACTGCCGCTTTTTCAGCCGTACCACCAATACCTATTCCTAGCATGCCTGGCGGACACCAACCAGCACCCATTGTTGGTAGTGTTTTTTCTACCCATTCAGCAACATCATCTGACGGGTTTAACATAACCATTTTACTTTTGTTTTCAGAGCCGCCGCCTTTAGCCGCAACCATTACTTCTACTTTACCGCCCGCTACTAAATCGATATGTACAACCGAAGGCGTATTATCTTTCGTGTTTTTACGCGTGCCAGCAGGGTCTGCAACAATAGATGCACGTAAAGGGTTATCTGGATTCAAATATGCACGACGAGTACCTTCATCAACCATTTGTTGAACGGTTAAATCTGTTTTATCCCACTTAACATCCATACCTACTTTAACAAAACAGGTAATAATACCGGTATCTTGGCAAAGTGGACGCTTGCCTTCAGCCGACATGCGTGAGTTAATTAAAATTTGTGCAATGGCGTCTTTAGCCGCTTTACTTTGTTCTTTGTTGTAAGCTTTTTCGAGAGCTTGAACAAAATCAAGTGGGTGATAGAACGAAATATATTGCAATGCATCTTCAATGCTATCAATAAAGTCTTGCTGACAAATTGTACTCATAGTGGTTCCTTAAGTTACCGTTACGCGTTGTCGCGTAATCTAAATCAAACCGGTGACGGTGGTTTGCACTGTTTTTTACAGCTTAGTGCTGCCAAAAAATTTGACTTATGATACCCTCCCAGCCCGTTTCGAGCCAGTTCTTAAAGGGGCAGTAAATGCTAAACAATAAAAAAAATTGTATTAAATTAGGCATAACACAAAACTGCATTGACGTTTTTGCGCATTTTTCACATTTGCATTACGCAATTCTATTAGATTCTGCAAATAGTAATCATATAAACAGCCGTTTTGATATTATTGCCATTGAGCCGCAAAGTACCCTTGAAGTAAAAAATAATAAAAGCTTTTTAAATAATATAGAAAGTAATGATAACTGCTTTGAAATTATGAATAATGAGCTTTCGCATCTTGATAAAACAAAAGCCGGTTACGATTTACCCTTTAACGGCGGCTGGCTTGGCTACTTTGGCTACGACCTAGGCCGTACAATTGAAAACATCCCCACTCATGCTATTGAGGATATTAATCTTCCCCAAATGGCTATTGGCCTTTACTTAGATGCCCTTATTTACGACAAGCAGCAACAAAGCTGGTTTTATGTATCGCAGCCAAACACCGATCGATTAGCGCTTTATGAGCAATACTTAAATACACACGTTAACTCCCAAGTTAATACGCAGTCCTTTGCCCTAAACAGCGACTGGCAATCAAATATGAGCGAAACGGAATACGCTGCAAAGTTTGCCCAAATTGAGGAGTATTTAAAAAGTGGCGATTGTTACCAAATTAATTTAGCGCAGCGCTTTAACGCTCAGTTTGAAGGCTCCCCTTGGGCAGCTTATATTAAACTGCGTGAGGCAAATAAAGCGCCGTTTTCAAGCTTTATAAATCACCCTCAAGGGGCTATTTTATCAATTTCTCCTGAACGCTTTATATCTGTAAATAATAACGTTGTAGAAACCAAACCAATTAAAGGCACACTGCCACGAAAAGCAGATGCACTAGAGGATCAACAACAAGCGCAAATACTCGCAGCATCAGCTAAAGATCGCGCCGAAAATGTAATGATTGTTGATTTACTACGTAACGATTTAGGCAAAGTAGCAAAACCAGGCAGCGTTCACGTCCCCTCCCTTTTTGCTATTGAAAGCTTTCCGGCAGTGCACCATTTAGTAAGCACGGTAACCTCAGAACTTGATGAAGGTAAAACAGCGGTCGATCAGCTAAAAGCGGCTTTTCCGGGGGGCTCAATCACAGGCGCACCCAAAATTAGAGCGATGGAAATAATTGAAGAACTAGAGCCGCATCGCCGCAGCATTTATTGTGGTTCAATTGGTTATTTAAGTGCGTGTGGAAATATGGATACGAGTATCACTATTCGCACCTTGGTGTGCCACAAAGCGCAAATTTACTGCTGGGCAGGCGGCGGAATAGTCGCTGATTCTAAAGTCGAATTGGAATATCAAGAAACTTACGATAAAGTAAATAAAATCCTCCCTTTATTAAAACAGTAGGTCGCTTTGAATAGTGAACACATTATGGCGCGCTTTTTGTTAAGCCCTACAGCTGTGCCAAACCAGTTAAAAGACACACGTAAAAAACGCGCTAGCGCTGTTATGCTGCCAATTATTGATATAGATAACCATGCACATATTTTACTGTGTAAACGCCCTACTTATTTACACCATCACCCTGGGGAGATTTGTTTGCCCGGAGGCAAGTTTGAAGTAAGCGACATTACCCTTCGCACCACAGCACTTCGCGAACTAAAAGAAGAGCTAAATATTGCCCAAAGCAACGTTAATGTATTAGGTCACTTACCTGAGTATTCAACCTTAACGGGTTTTAGTATTAGCCCCTATGTGGGTTTACTCAAAAAAAACACCACCTGGGAAAATGACTATAATGAAGTACAAGCGAGCTTTTTGCTCTCTGTCACTGAGTTAAATAACGAAGCTAATTGGCAACCCTTACCTTTTCAACGATTTGGGAAAACGGTTATTTTGCAAGGTTTTAAAACGCCGCATGGTTTACTTTGGGGTGCGACTGCAAGCATTATAAAAAACTTTACAAAACAACTCGCCTTACCAGTTTAAATCTTCGTTATTAGTAGTTACACAATCACAATTCCACGTTATCATGCTCGACCGTTCAAAGAGCAGCTTCATGCTGATAAAACAAAGTAGAGACACACACATTATGATCAGTGCATTTGATATGTTTAGCATTGGTATTGGCCCTTCGTCATCACACACCGTTGGCCCAATGCGCGCATCACGCTTATTTGTTAATGACCTACAAGAACAACAATTATTAGCAAATGTTACCGATATTAAAGTAGAGCTTTATGGCTCTCTTGGTCAAACAGGTGTTGGCCATGGCTCGGGTAAAGCCGTAATTCTTGGTTTAGCCGGTTACGATCCTGAAACAATTGATGCCGATTTAGTCGACGATATTTTAGCGACCATTGAAAAAGATCAGGTTATTTATCTAAACAAAACACACAAAGCTAAGTTTCCAAAACAAGGTGCTATTGTTTTCCATCGTCGTAAAACACTGCCTAAGCATTCTAATGCAATGGAAATTATCGCCTCAAACAACGGCGAAAAAATTTACAGCAAAGTATATTACTCTATTGGCGGTGGCTTCATTGTTACCGACGAAGAGTTTGAAAACGAAAAACAGGCGGCCCTCGATATTAGAGAAGAAAATCCAGCCCCCTTCCCATTTGGTAGCGCAAAAGAACTACTAGAGATGTGTAAAGAGTCTGGGTTTAGTGTTTCTACCTTGATGATGAAAAACGAAAAAACACTGCGCACTGAAGACGAAGTAAAAGACACATTGTTCCATATTTGGAAAGTAATGATGGCTTGTATTGACCGTGGTATGCGCACCGAAGGTATTTTACCTGGCGGCTTAAAAGTAAAACGCCGTGCGCCCAGCTTATACTTAAAACTAAATATAGAGGTCAGTAACGACCCGCTCCGTGCAATGGACTGGGTTGATTTATTTGCCCTTGCCGTAAACGAAGAAAATGCGGCAGGTGGTCGTGTAGTTACCGCACCAACTAATGGTGCTGCGGGTATTTTACCGGCTGTGCTTATGTACTATCACACATTTGTGAAAGAAGTAGACCGCGATATAGCCACGCGTTATTTATTAACGGCTGCTGCCATTGGTATTTTATATAAAAAGAATGCCTCTATATCGGGTGCCGAAGTAGGTTGCCAAGGTGAAGTGGGCGTTGCGTGCTCTATGGCTGCAGGCGCATTAACAGAAATTGTTGGTGGCAATGTTGTGCAAGTAGAAAACGCAGCAGAAATTGGTATGGAACATAATTTAGGCCTAACGTGCGACCCTGTTGGTGGCTTAGTACAAGTACCGTGTATTGAACGTAATGCAATGGGCGCTATTAAAGCAATTAACGCTTCACGTTTAGCTATACGTGGCAGTGGCGAGCAAAAGGTATCGCTTGATAAAGTGATTAAAACCATGCTTGAAACTGGTAACGATATGAAAACCAAATATAAAGAAACTGCTCGCGGTGGATTGGCTGTTAATATTATCGAATGTTAATCAGCTCGCTATAAAAAGAAAAAGCCGCCTATTTTTAAAATAGGCGGCTTTTTTATTATTCGTTTAATGTAGTGACATTATTTAACGGGTAACTCTATATCTGCAAATAGCTTATCTACGTCATCTTGGTTACGTAATAAGCTTGCTCGCTCCACGCGCTCTTTAGTTAAATGCGGTGCAAAACGTTCGATAAAATCATACATATAAGTACGTAAAAAGCTGCCCTTTCTAAAACCAATTTTGGTCGTGCTAGCTTCAAATAAGTGGCTTGCATCAATACACACTAAATCGGTATCGCTCACTTGATCTATCGCCATTGAAGCAACAACACCAACTCCTAAACCCAGTCGTACGTATGTTTTTATAACATCAGCATCGGTTGCGGTAAATACAATGTGTGGTTCGAGCCCGTGTGCGCTAAACGCTTTATCTAACTCTGAGCGGCCCGTAAAACCAAATACATATGTAATGAGTGGATATTGAGCAATATCAGCCACAGTTAAACTATTTGCCTTCTTAGCGAGCGGATGGTCTTTAGCAACAACAATACTGCGGTTCCAATGGTAGCAAGGCAGCATAACTAAATCTGAATACAAATGCAGTGCTTCTGTTGCAATAGCAAAATCGGCATCACCGCGTGCTGCAGCATCCGATATTTGCTGTGGAGTACCTTGGTGCATATGAAGCGATACCGCAGGGTATTTTTTCATAAACCCTTGAATAACGTTAGGCAAAGCATAACGAGCTTGGGTATGTGTTGTGGCAATATTCAACTTACCTTGATCAGGTAACGTATGCTCATTAGCAACGGCTTTAATACCTTCTACTTTGGAGAGTATTTCACGAGAAATATTAATTATATCTTCGCCGGCACCAGTTACATGCGTTAAATGTTTACCACTGCGACCAAAAATTTGTACACCCAACTCATCTTCTAACATGCGTACTTGTTTAGAAATTCCTGGCTGCGAGGTAAATAAACTCTCAGCAGTCGCTGAAACATTTAATTTATGATTTTGTACTTCTACGATGTATCTGAGTTGTTGTAATTTCATGGCTGCAAATTTTAACGTTATTATTCATATTATTTATAAAGGCAATGCCGCTTAAAACCAAGTGTTATTTACGTAAAATAGTACTTTAGGTCTTTAGGTATGCAATTATCTGATTAGAGCTCAAGGCTAGCATAATAAATATGCTTCAGGTAGCGATGATTATCCCGCTAAAGTTTATAAGTTCTCAGGCTTACTGAAGTTTATAAAATACTTAATCTATCAATTTTTAGCATATTTTTTAAGTTAATCAGCGCAAAGCTACCCTGTTAACGTATATTTAATGTAAGATTAAAAAATTAGGTTATACATCTGAGAATTACACCATGATCGTTTCTATTATAATAGTGCTTATAGTTGCATTGATTGTGATTGCACTTTGGGTAAGTGCTGTACAGCAATATAAAGAAAAACAAGAAGCTGAACGTCGTAAAGAACTAACAAAACAAAAAGCTATACTTGATGAAACCGAAGAAGCACTAATGAATAGTGTAAACATACCACTATCTGAAAACATAGTGCGCGCATTACAACGCCGTATTTATGAAGCACTCAACACTATGGTTATCAATTCGCCAAATTCTAAAGCATTAAAGAGCCGTCTTAGCGAAGCAAAAACACATTTATCTAACCCTGTACAAAGTAGTAATAACGAAGTTCTATCTTTGCCTAATAATGACAAGCAGCTGGTAAGTTTAATTCAAGGCATTAAAAGATTACGCGCTATTCTTCGCTCAGAACATAATAAAGGTCGTGTAGATAGCCAAATTTTTATAGTTGAAGATAAGCGTCTCGAAAAACTTCAACTACGAATTAATATTGAAAATCAAATAAAACGAGGTCTATCTGCTCGCTCAGCAAGTATGGTTGGTTCTGCTAGGCAATATTTTGAAAAAGCACGCGCAACGCTTAATGCAGTCACTTACTCTGATGAATATATAACATCTAAGTATCAAGAAATAGAAGGTTACTTAGAAGCTATAAGTGTTGATCTCAGAGCCTCTAATGCAAGCGCACTTAAAAAGAAAACAGAAGAAGAGCAAGACGACTTAGACATACTGTTTGCTCCTAAAAAGAAATGGTAGCGTTTTTTTACTAAAAAATAAGTATTAAAAAAGCCTGCACGAATTAAAATTCATGCAGGCTTTTTTTGTATTTTTTGTTAGCCATTAAGACAAAAATGCAAACTTGAAAACAAACAAGGCTGTTAATATCCAAACACTAATACTGACTTGATCTTGCTTACCGCACAAGACTTTAACCGCCGTATAAGATATGAAACCAAGTGCAATACCGTGCGCAATCGAAAACGTTAATGGTGTCATTAGTAGTACCACAGTGACAGGAATTGCATCGGTCATATCATCCCAGTTTACAAACTTTAAATTTTGCAGCATCAGTACGGCGACATATAAAATAGCACCTGCCGTAGCATAAGCGGGTACCATTTGTGCAAGCGGTGCAAAAAACATCATTAGTAAAAAGCAAATACCTACAACCACAGCCGTTAAGCCAGTACGTCCACCAACAGATACGCCAGCAACCGATTCTATATACGATGTAGTCGTCTAACATCGCACCTGCAATAGTTGCTGAACTGTCAGCACTTAATGCGCGCCCTAAACGAGGCATGTTACCTTTTTCATCAGCTAAACCTGCTTTTTGAGTTACCGCAACTAATGTACCTGAAGTATCAAAAAGATCGACAAACAAGAAAGCAAAAATAACACTCATCATTGATATATCAAAAGCGGCTGCAAAATCTAGCTGCATAAAAGTAGGTATTATTGATGGTGGCATAGCCATAACACCGTGATATTCAACAAGCCCCAAACTTAAAGCAATGCCAGTCACTAATAGAATACTAATAAGCACGCCACTTTTAAAATCGCGGTATAAAAGCGCTGCAATTACAAAAAAACTTAATATAGCCAATAACGGTCCAGGAGAAGTAATATCGCCCAACTGCACTAATGTTGCCGGGCTTGAGACAATAATACCTGCATTTTTAAGCGCAATTAATGCTAAAAAAGCACCTATACCCGTTGCGATTGCTCGCTTAAGCACCAGAGGTATGGCATTAATAATCCACTCTCTGACTTTAAATAAGCTTAAAAACAAAAATATACAACCCGACATAAATACAGCCCCTAGCGCGGCTTGCCAGGTATAACCCATTCCTAATACGACACCATAAGTAAAAAAGGCATTTAGTCCCATACCAGGCGCTAATGCTAATGGATAATTAGCCCATAAACCCATTATAAAACAGCCTATCGCAGCTGCTATACATGTCGCTACAAATGCAGCCCCTTGATCCATCCCTGCCTCTGCAAGCATAGCCGGGTTTACAAATACAATGTATACCATAGTTATAAAGGTAGTTAGACCAGCAACGCATTCGCGTTTAACTGTTGAATTATTTTCGCTCAGTTTAAATAAGGCTTCGAACATAATAAACTTGTGATAGTAAAAAGTGGCGGAATTTTAGCACAAAAATTAACTTTTACAGGACATTCCACCTTGCTTTGTACTAAACTATTAAAGCAGTTAAAATAATAAATGAACCCATATGCTTAAAACAACACCTTGTGAGCAAGACTTAGAGCAACAGCTAGATAATATTTTAGGTTTTGTTACTCAACCAGAAAATACCTCTGTGCCCGTTGATAATAAAAAAGATGAGCAAAGTATTTTAAATAAAGCCCTATATTATTTAAAAAATAATCAAGCTCCATTGGCTGCAAAATGGATGCGACTTGCTGCAATGGCAGGAAACCATAGAGCACAGTTTTATTTAGGTTTATTTTTTGTGAAAGGTGAAGGCGTGCCACAAAGTGTATTTCATGCTGTAGCTTGGTTAAGCTTAGCAAGTAGCCAAGGGTACGCACCTGCCGCAGCAGCGGTTACAGATATACGCAAACATATCGAAACTAAGCGATTTAAAGATGCTCAATGTTATGCAGCAAGTTTGTACGAACAAATCCACCAACTCCAGTTTTCTCATATGATCCCTCGCACGAGTGAAAACACATAAGCTAACTATGGTAGAAGTACTGTATATGGTTACAAAGATAATCCTATACAGTATAAAATCTCAAAATGAAGAAATTACTCAATAATTTATTTTGAAAATACCCTCTCAAAAACAACCCTATAACAAGCTGATTAATAACGAATTATAAATTAAAAAATAAAAACAATGATCAAAAGCTGAATAACTGTACAAATAAATAGCATAAAAGGCTTGCACGAAAGCACTGTATAAACTACTGTATATAAATACTGTATAAAAACCCAGTGAGTGAAATTATGTTACAGCCTATTACCGTAAGAACAGTTAAAAGTTACCAACAAGATGAGCAAAGCGATTGCGTGAATTTGATTCAAATTGAAGATGAAATTTCAGCGACCTTTGAGCTTTTAAAAGTATTACACCAATACAATCGCTCTAATGCATGGACGTTACTAATTGCTCCAGATCATGTACCGAGCAAAGCTTTACTTGACTCATGCTCTATTGATACAAGTAAATTACTTGTTATTAGACAGAAGCACCTAGTAAATTTAGAGTATGTATTAAATTCTGCATTACATAACGGAAACTTTGCAGCGGTAATTACCTGGACCGATATAGTTAATAACCAACTACTGACTAATTTATCGTTCGATTTAAGTAAAACGAATACAAAACTATACTGTTTTACTAAAAAGTCTCAAACAACAGAGATATCACTCGCCCAATAAGCTTGTTAAACTGATGTTTTAGACTTTGTATTATTATTATGACTTCACTCAATACCACATTATGTTTTTGCAGCAGTGGGCACAATTATGCCGATTGCTGCGAGCCGCTTCATTTATCTGTTAAGCAAGCTAACTCTCCTGAACAACTTATGCGCTCACGATTCAGTGCTTATGTTATTAAAAATGCAGAATATGTTTATCAAACCTACGCAAAGGAAAAACAAGCTGAAAATCCGGTTAAAGAAATCAATGATTTTGCTAACAGCTGTCGATTTATAAATCTTGATGTAATTGGGTCAAGCCATGATGACGATACTGGCAATGTAGAATTTAAAGCCCAATATTTTTGTCAAAACTTATTTTGTGAACTTCACGAAAAATCGCAGTTTATTAAAGAAAATACTCAATGGCGTTATTTAGATGGCATTATATATCCTGTTGAAGATATTAAAGTGGGCAGAAATGATGACTGCCCATGCGGTAGCAATAAAAAGTACAAAAAATGTCATAGCGTGTAATAATTTTATTTGATTATTTATCACCTATAAGGTGTTTTTAAGTATCAACAAGTCTTATTGGCTCGCTAAGCTTAAAAACACACTTGGTTACGACCTTGCATTTTGGACTCATACATTTTTTCGTCTGCAATTTGCAAAGTATTTTTATTACTTTCGTAAGGTTGTAACGTGGAACCGCCAATACTAATGGTAACAAACCCGTACTCTGAATATTCATGAAGGATTTTTAAATCAATTATATTTTTTTTGATTTTATCAGCAACACAAATAGCACCTTCAGTGCTTGTATGAGGCAGAACAACCACAAACTCTTCGCCGCCATAACGAGCTACAAAATCGGCTGGTCTTTGCAAACTATTTGTAATAGTTTGTGCGACAAGGTTTAACACCTTATCACCTTGCACATGACCATAAATATCGTTGTATTGCTTAAAGTAATCTATATCGATGAGTAAGAGCGCATAGTCGACCTTTTCTCGCAAGGCGCTTCGTTCCATTTTATTAAAATGCGCATCAAAATAACGACGATTAAACACTTGTGTTAAATCATCTAGAAATACTTTTTGATTTAATAAGTCGTGCTGTAATTTTAACGTTATATGCGCACGAACTCTTCTAAATAAAGTTTCTGTCTTAATAGGCTTTTTAATAAAATCAACAGCTCCGGCTTCCCAACACTCTTCTTCTTCATTTTCAAATGATGTAACAAAAATAACCGGGGTATCTTGTGTCTCAGTATTATTTTTTAATTTTAGGCATGTTTCAATACCGCTCATTCCACCCATATTAATATCGAGCAGTACTATATCGGGTACGTCTACATTACAAATTTCAATCGCCTCTTCACCACTTCCAGCGGTTATAACATTAAAATGCTCAGATAATATTTTTTTTAATACAATTAAGCTTAATAACTGATCGTCAACTACAAGTACTTTAGAGTTCTTTAAGCTTAATTTTAATTGATGGTCAGAGTAATTTATCGGCATAGTACAACTGTTTTATTTTTTTAATTAAATACACCCTATAACACCCCATTTTGTTATGCAAATGTTAGCAATAGCTAGTTCTACTAAACTAGCCAATAAAAATGATTTATTGCAAATTTTTAAGATATAAAAACAAAAAATGAGCCACTTGGGCTCATTTTAAAACTTCAAACACTTAATTAAATTATGTGTTATTCGTCATCATCTAAATCTAACTGTTGACGTTGAGCAGGTCGAGCTAAAATCTCTACATAGAAAGAGGTCAAACCTTGCTTTTCAATCTCGCCAATTTGGTTACTTAATTCAGCAACGTGCACAACTTGCGCATCTTCAGCTGTGTTACCAAACTTACAGTCAAATGCCCAATAGTCAGCATCTTCAGGTAGCGTTTTATTACGCTCTCTTTTCAAATATTTTTTCACTTCGTGCTTTGCAGCATCAACCATACGAGGGTATTTGATTTTCTCGTGATTTAGCGTGAATGTTTTCTTCATTACGTTCCTAATTACCTTGGTTTAATGATAATGGCATTTCATGTCATACCATTTGACGCCATTATAGCAATTGCATTTAATTTTTGGATGCTTTTTTTTCATTAAATCAATTATTAGCAATATATATAAAGCAGACCCGTTATGAAGCATATATTAACTGATGATTATTACAATCATATATCACACCGCAATGAGCTGAAGTGGTTGATGTAATGCATCATTATTAAGGCTGTCGTAAAAAGCAGCTGTATCTATAGGAAGGTTAGCTAGTTGCGTTTGCTCGCTTTTAATTCTTCTTCTGACAGCAAGCTCACAATTATCTATTATATTAAGTGAAATATGCTTATCATCATTTCTAATCGCAAGTGGTTCAGGGCTTAAGCATTGTCTTAGCTTAATACTTGCCATACCACAGCGCGCTCCTTCTTGAGATATAAATGATGCATTAAATTGTCCAATCAACATATTATATTCATCAGGGGCCAAAAGTTGCTTTGGACCTGCACCAAATTGCTTTCTTAATGCCTCTTCTTCTATAACTAAATTATCTATTTCAGTTTTTGGTAAATGAAATTGACTAAAGTCGAGTGCGTCATGTGACAGCATCGCTAATAATAGTGCAAATTCGCCACGACGATTTTCATGCACACTATTATTGAGTCTACTGTTTAACTGACTCTCTGTGATTAACAAATCATCTATTTGCATAGTCTTTAGCCGATTGTGGTAACTGATAGATATTTATCGGCTTTATTTCAATTTTCTTTAGCTTTTTTCTTTACTTAAATACGCAATTTGCTATTATCAGCGCCGTTGCATTGGAGGGGTTCCCGAGCGGCCAAAGGGATCAGACTGTAAATCTGACGGCTCAGCCTTCGCTGGTTCGAATCCAGCTCCCTCCACCACTTTTCTTACCGCTAAGTTAAGTGGGGCCAAATGCAATAAAATTAGTGTGGAGGGGTTCCCGAGCGGCCAAAGGGATCAGACTGTAAATCTGACGGCTCAGCCTTCGCTGGTTCGAATCCAGCTCCCTCCACCACTTCTCTAGCATTCCTATATTCCTATATTCCTATATTCCTATATTCCTATATTCCTATATTCCTATATTCCTATATTCCTATATTCCTATATTCCTATATTCCTATATTCCTATATTCCTATATTCCTATATTCCTATATTCAGTAACATCAAAACACCCATTGTAAACTCATACCATTTTGTTTTAACCAATTAGATGATGTTTTGTAATCGGGGAAAAACGCCTCTACTCGCTGCCAAAAAGCTTTGCTATGATTTAAATACTTTAAGTGGGCAAGCTCATGAACAATCACATAATCTATAGCGTGGTAAGGAGCACCTATAAGATGTAAATTAAAAGTGAGTTCTCGCTTGCTATTACAACTCCCCCACTTTCGTTTATAAACAGCTATTTTTAAATCATTTGGTAACTCTTCACCCATTTGAGTACAGAAATACGCTAAACGCATCTCTATGTATGCAATAAGCTGCTCTTTAAGATAACTCTCTAATAACTGTCGATACTTTTGATAAGTGTTTTTAACTCGAGGAGATATTGTAATAAGTAAGTGGTCATCATACGGGGTTACTTTGGAATCTTGGCCTGAGTCCAGTTTCAAATAAATAGTTTCTGAAAAAACACTGATTTTTTTAGATTCAAAAGGATATTGCTTAGTGTCCTCAATTAAAAATTGTTTTTTTAATTGCTCTGCAACCCACTTTTGCTTATCAAATAACCAAGTATCAATTTGCTTTTTTGCGACAAAGTTTGGTGCATACACGGTCACCTTTCGTTTATGTACTTTTATAGCAACTGTTTTTCGTCTAACACTTTTCTTTAACTGATATTCAAACACTTAATTTCTCATAAACTATTTTAGTGCAGATAAAAATTATCCACTTTGCAATTAAGATAAAGTTGCTAAAAAGCTATTAGCCACAATAAACTCACTAACCCACTACTTTAATACAATTTAGCCCTACATATACTAAAACAAAGACACATTAATATATTTTAGTATTGTAATAACACCATATTAAAATAAAAAACAACGACTAAAGAAATACTACTTGCTAAACAAAAGATAACATATAGTTATAAAAGTGTTTTTCATAGTGGTTCAATGAAATAATTGTTTATTTACTAGTAAATTAGATTAAACTTATTCAATAAAGACTATATTTTGAGCCATTATGTTATCAGCTTTTTTTATTACTGACCAAGACCCAAGCTTAATTATTAATGGCGTTTATGATCCTGTTTTAGTTTCCATGTCTGTGTTGATAGCTATTTTTGCAGCTTTTTTTACTACCCGCCTCATTGATTTAGCAAAAAAAACTAAGTTTCCTGGTTATCAACGTTTAGCAAATATAACAGCTGCTATTGTTTTTTCAGCCGGTATTTGGAGCATGC
This sequence comes from Pseudoalteromonas sp. SWXJ133, assembly GCF_015864365.1. NCBI lineage: Bacteria > Pseudomonadati > Pseudomonadota > Gammaproteobacteria > Alteromonadales > Pseudoalteromonadaceae > Pseudoalteromonas > Pseudoalteromonas sp. SWXJ133. Next base: position 76,036 of record NZ_JADYXJ010000014.1, on the reverse strand, counting down.
ATTTTATTGGTATGCTCGCGTTTTCACTGTGTACCAACATTAGTTATGATCCAACTATTACACTCGTGTCTTTTTTGCCCGCGTTAATTGCTTGCCAGTATTCGGTATCAATGCTTGTAAACAGTAATGGTAACTTAAAAGTATTATCAATTTGTTCCGTGTTGCTTGGCGCTGGTATTGGCACTATGCATTACAGTGGTATGGCAGCAATGGAGCTTGCCCCTCTTCTTCGATACGATCCACTCATGTTTGGTTTGTCAATTATAGTGGCTATTTTTCTCTCTTTTATTGCTTTATACAGTCGCTTTAATCTCGAACGTATTTTTTCAGATCTGACACCAGTACAAAATAATTTAATTAGTGCAACTATTTTAGGCTTAGCTGTTGCAGGTATGCACTACATGGGGATGGCTGCAACACGTTTTGTTGCAACGTCTCCACTTATTTACGATGATGTAAACGCTAATGCGGGCCTTACTTTTGTTGCTATTTCTGTAGCAACAGCAACAATTGCAATCACTAGCGTTGTTGCTGTAATAAATGGCATGGTTCGCTACCGAATGTTACTTGAAGAGAAGTCAGCTGACGAGTCTCGCTTAAACGCAATTTTAGGTACAGCCATTGATGGTATTGTAACAATCGACCATACAGGTATTATTTTGAGCTTTAATGAATCAGCAACTAAAATATTTGGTTGGTACGAAAATGAAGTACAAGGCCTAAACGTGAAAATGCTGATGGATGACTCCATTGCAAAATACCATGATGGCTACCTCTCAAACGCGCATAATATTGATTTAGGTAAAGTAATAGGTATAAATCGAGATGTCTGTGCAAAGCACAAAGATGGGCATTTATTTCCTATTCGTTTAGGTATTGGTCAGGTAAATCAGTCTGGCCAAAACCCGTTATTTGTTGGTTTTATTACAGATTTAACAGAGCAACGAGCTTTGCAAAGGAACCTTGAAGAAAAAGAACAAAAGTATCGATCTTTAATGAATAACATGCCAGGTGTGGCCTTCAGATGTAAGTTTGATGATAACTGGACCATGCTTTTTATTAGTCCAAGTATCAATGAGTTAACGGGTTATAACCCCAATGAATTTACTGAACATTGCATTGAATTTAACGATCTAATTTTAAAGTCAGATCAGCAATCTATTGTTGATGCCGTCACAAAAGCCGTAGAAGAAAAACGTCAATATTCAATCGAATACAGGATTCGCCACAGAAATGGTAAAATATTATGGCTCCTAGATAAAGGCAGCATCGACTTTGATACCCAAGGCCAAGCAAAGTGGATTGATGGTGTTTTAGTTGATATTACTGAGCGTAAGGAATATGAAGAAAAACTAGAGCAAGCTAAATTTAAAGCTGAAGAAGCAGCTCATGCAAAGCAATCTTTTATGGCTAATATGAGCCATGAAATACGCACACCTATGAATTCTATAATAGGTTTCAGCGACTTATTAATGGACACTCCACTTGATCTAGAACAGCAAAAGCATTTAGTTATCGTAAATAATGCAGCGCGTTCATTACTTAGATTGTTAAATGAGATACTCGATTCTGCGAAACTAGAACGTGGTAAGCTCACCATTGAGCCAGTGCACTTTAGTTTAAAACCAGTAATAGACAGTATTATCTCTACTTTTTGGTTAGAAGCTAAAAAGAAAGATTTAGAACTTAAACTCCATATTAAAGAATCTGTAAGTACGACGTACTACGGCGACCCAGATCGACTCAGACAAGTACTCACCAACCTAATTGGTAACGCTATTAAGTTCACCGAAAAAGGCTCTGTTACCGTAACCGTTGGTATAACACAAAATCAGCATCTGTTTTTTGAAGTGCAAGATACCGGTATTGGTATTGCAAAAGATCGTATTCAAGCAGTATTTCAACCTTTCGAACAAGCCGATGGTACTACTACTCGCCGCTTTGGTGGTACAGGTCTTGGTACTACCATAAGCAAACAACTTGTAGAACTTATGGGCGGAACAATAAACTTAGTAAGTGAACTAGGTAAAGGCACCTGCTTTTACTTTTCATTGCCTCTTACTTTAGGTGACGAAACTAAAATAGATCATTTTGATGGTCTACACACCCAACTGCCTGCACTTAGGGTGTTAGTAGTTGACGATATAGAACAAAATACAGAACTACTTTCTTTACTCCTATCACGCGATCAGCATGCAGTTACCAAGGCATCTAACGGACTTGAAGCGATTAAAGTATTTGAAGAACAAGACTTTGATGTCATTTTAATGGATATACATATGCCATTGTGTGATGGCATAGAGGCAACACAAAAAATAAGAGCAATAGAAAACCAAAGACAAATTAAATACACGCCAATTATCGCGCTCACAGCCAGTGTATTACAACAAGATAAGCTTACAGCTAAAAAAGCAGGCATGAATGGCTTTGCAAACAAACCCGTCGATATAAATCAGCTAAACCAAGAAATAGCACAAGTGCTTGGTCTTGGTATTGCAAAAGAAATAGTTATATCGCAAAGCGATCCTAAAGTGCAGCATATAGATTTTGAAAAAGGGTTAGCCCTTTGGGGTTCTAAGTGTAAGCAACTTACAGAGATTACTAAATTTATTAGTGACAGTAATAAACGGTTAGAAACATTATTCAGTGATAAATTATCAAACATAAAAGATGTCGATAGCACCATTCACACACTTAAAGGTGTTGCTGGTAACTTAGGCCTAATAACATTAATGAAGTTATTAACCGATTTAGAAAGAAAGCAAAGTGACGCTAAAGTTATTAGTACTTTAGACGATATAAAAAGCGAGTTACTTGTCATTTCACAACTGCTGTCATCAAATACTTGCGATAAGCCAAGTAGTAAGCCTGAAGATAGTAGTTCAGATACGCTATCAATTGATGAAATTAAGTCATTGTGTAAGACGCTTTATCAAGATGCACAAAATGCAGAATTAAATGATGAGCTACTAGCAAAACTGCAACGCGGCATACCTTCAATCTATAAAAATGAAGTTAATGCTATAGCCGAAGCCTTTGACGAATTTGATTTTGATAAAGCACACGTAATACTAGAAACCTTACTTGAAAAACTAACAAACAATGAGTATTAATTAATGGATTTTACGACAGATAGGCCACGAGTATTAATTGTTGACGATGAGCCTGCAAATCTAAAAGTAATGCGCGAAGTGTTAGGTAATCAATATCGTATGTCGTTTGCTAAATCGGGTGATGCCGCATTGGCACTACTTGAAAAAGAACTACCAAAGCTAATTTTACTAGACATAATGATGCCAGATATGAATGGTTTTGAAGTATGTCAAATAGTTAAAGGCAACCCTAAAACATCACACATCCCAATTATTTTTGTAACTGCACTTGGTGATGAAAGCGATGAATATAAAGGTTTTGAGTTAGGTGCCGTAGATTATATTACTAAGCCAATAAGCCCTGCTATTGTAAGAGCTAGAGTTAAAACTCACTTGTCGCTAGTGCAAGCAGAGCAATTAAAACAAGCACATGTAGATTTAGTACAACGTCTTGGCCGCGCTGCTGAATATAAAGATACCGACACTGGTGAGCACATAGTACGCATGAGTCAATACAGTAAAGTATTAGCGTTAGCGCTAGGGATGCCAGAACACCAAGCTGAATTACTACGCCAAGCGGCACCAATGCACGATGTAGGGAAAATAGGTATCCCCGATGCTATTTTATTAAAACCAGGGCGCTTAACCAACGAAGAATTTGAGCATATGAAAAAGCATGCTCTAATTGGTGCACAAATTTTAGCAAACTCATCTTCTCCTTTATTACAACTTGCGCATACGCTTGCAATTGAACACCATGAAAAATGGGATGGTTCAGGCTATCCAAATGGTATAAAAGGTGAGGATATATCCGTCGAAGGAAGAATTGTTGCCGTTGCTGACGTTTTTGATGCTCTGACTTCAAAACGCCCTTATAAAGAGGCATGGAGTGTAGAGAAAACAGTTTTGCATATGCAAGAGCAAGCAGGACTTCATTTTGATCCCGCTCTAATCGAACTATTTGTGAAAAACTTAGACGATATTCTTGCTATAAAAAATGCAAATCAAGAAAGCTAATTCTTTTTAGCGCTGTGAGAGCCAAGCTCAACATTTGGGTAGTAAGACTTTATATAACGATAGTCATGTGACGTAACTTCATGGCTATTGCTACTCTCATCTTTAAAGTACATAGAAAACGTTACACCATGATCTGCTAAAACTACTTTTATATTTAAACTCTCAAAATGATTGAGCCACTGTATAAATTGATCCCCGCTGGCTAAAAATGCAATCCCTTTACTACGCCCCTCTCCTTCAAAAAGTGCTAAACGAGTTGTTGAACTCGCATCTTCAAGTGTTAAAGGGCCGCGTCCGTCCTCATCCCAAAAGGCAAGCTCGGGTACTACACTAAAACCTAAAACACGCTCATACCACTTAACGGCATCAACCAAGTTATCAACATTTAAATGGCAATGATCAATCCCAGATAATTTAGGTATGCTTGTATTATTCACGTTACTCACCTATTTCTGACTTTAATTGCTCTAAAAATTCATGCATATACCTTGTACGCCTATTCGCTTCTGCTTTAGCTGATGGCGTATTCATGCTATCGGCAATATGTAATAACTTTATGAAAAAGTGATCAAGCGTGTATGTTTTATCATCAGCCTCGCGTTCAACACAAAAAGGGTCTTCTGGGTTGTACAATAGCCGAGAAATTGATCCACCTACTTTCATACAGCGACTCACCCCAATAGCGCCCAATGCATCCATTCTGTCAGCATCTTGTACTATTTGCGCCTCAACTGTTTTAATTTTTATATTTGCGCTGAAGCTATGCGCCGCAATAGCATGATGAATCTCATCAAAAAGTGACTCGTCATAATTAATAGATTTTAAAAATTCCAATGCCTTATCGGCTGCCATAGTAGAGGCTTTTGCACGATCAGGGTGGTTTTTAGCCACCGCCACACAGTCATGCATCCACGCTGCAGGTAATACAACTGACATGTTTGCCTGCTCCGCATTACATAGCTGTATTGCAACGCGCACCACTCGTTCTATATGGGTAATATCGTGAGCTACATCGGCATGCACTAAAGAGGCTATAAACTCTCTACATTGTGAATTAAGTATTTTTAAATCGGGGCTTAAAACGGCGTCGGGCACTATTAGGTTCCAAAAGCTAATGAATCGATAAATTATCCGTACTTTACCGTGCTTTATGCCCACCTTGCAAAACATTCATTGTATGTTGCTCGCTGCTTGACTAAAATACAGCACTTATTTATTACTACTGAGAAGCCTTATGTCATCTGCCGTTTACCTACAAGCTGGTCGCGATAAATCATTAAAAAGAAAACACCCTTGGTTATTTTCAAAAGCCATCAAAAAAATTAAAGGTAAACCTGGATTAGGCGACACAGTAACGATTCACGATAGCGAAGGTAAGTTTTTAGCAACTGCTGCTTACAGCCCTCACTCACAAATTCGCGCACGTGTTTGGAGCTTTGACGAAAAAGAAGTAATCGATCAAAACTTTTTTGAACGCCGTTTACGTCGCTCATTAGAAGCACGTAGCCAAGTAATAGAAGAAGGCGGATTAACAGGGTTTCGATTATGTGCTGCTGAATCTGATTACTTACCAGGCGTTACAATCGATAAGTTTGATAATGTGTTAGTGTGTCAGCTACTAAGTGCGGGTGCCGAGCGTCATAAAGGCGAGATTGTTGGCGCGTTGATGTCTATTTTCCCGGGTTCTAGCATATACGAGCGCTCAGACGTAGAAGTACGCACTAAAGAAGGCTTAGAGCCAATAAAAGGCGCTCTTTGGGGTAACGAACCAACACAGCCGGTACTTATTGAGGAAAACGGTTTTAAAATTGAAGTCGATATAATTGATGGACATAAAACGGGCTTTTATTTAGACCAGCGCGATAGCCGCGCCGCACTTGAGCGCTTCTCAAAGGGTAAAACGGTACTTAACTGTTTTAGTTATACAGGTACATTTTCGTTGTACGCCCTGCGTGGTGGATGTGAGCATGTAACTAACGTAGATGTATCTCAACCCGCTTTAGATACAGCAAAACGTAATGTTGAACATAATAACTTAGATTTAAATAAAGTAAGTTTTGTTAAGCAGGACGTATTTAAGTTACTACGCCAATACCGCGACGAAGGTAGACAGTTTGATACTATCGTAATGGATCCACCAAAGTTTGCTGATAATAAAGCGCAGCTAACCGGTGCGTGTCGTGGTTACAAAGATATCAACATGATTGCCATGCAAATACTAAAACCAGGTGGAACATTACTAACGTTCTCATGCTCTGGTTTAATGGAACAAAACTTATTTCAAAAAGTAGTAGCCGATGCAGCACTTGATGCAGGTAAAGACCTACTTATAATGGAGCGATTAAACCAGGCAGCCGATCACCCAATTGCTGGCAGCTACCCTGAAGGCTTTTACTTAAAAGGCTTAATCTGTAAGGTTTTTTAATATCTAATCATTCAGTTTAATACCAATTCGCTTAATTAAGTATTCTACTTTGAGGAAAGAAAATCGTGTCAATAACAAGGCAAAAATTTCGTTATTTAGTTGTTCTATATAAGAGATTTTTAACGCAGTTAGTGCCAGATTTAATCCCTCAAATTGATTAAGTATTATTGCGGATTGGTATAACTAATTAAACTGAATGATTTCAAGTCCTGCGGTTACCGTGCCATCATCTTCTTTGCTGGCACGTATTACTTTTGCTGTTGCCTTTAACGGCTCAATGCTTGGATGAGTAGATGCTATATCAACAGACAAGATAGTGTCTAGTTCAAGCAAGTCATCCAAATGCAGTGACAATCCCGTTGCACTTAAATCTACACACTCTGCGGTATAATTCAAGCCAGCTACTGGCTCTATACTCGTTAAATTTGCAGTCGTATTTACCTGCATACGCCTAAAATTTCGTTTATCATCGTTAAACATAAGTTCCCTCTAAACAACTGTGTTAATTTCTTCTAATAAAACGCCCACTGAAAATGGTTTTACAACATATGCGTTGCAACCAGCATCAAATCCTGCTTGTTTTTCAGATGGAGACTCTAGACCCGATACCATAACGACAGGAATATCTTTTGTTTCAGGAGTATGCTTAAGCATCCGACATGTATCATAACCATCAAGACCAGGCATACAAACATCAAGCAAAATTATATCTGGCGGGCTAGCAATTGCCGATGCAAGGCAGCTCTGCCCTGAATCTGCATAACTAACATCAAACTTCGACGCAAGTGCTGCTTTAAGCATTTCAAAATTAAAATACTCATCGTCTACCACTAAAAGTCGCTTTGTTTTATGTTCAATCGATGAGGACATAACGATGTCGCTTCCTTTTCAAAAAAAAAATAAATCCTTCTATTAAGGTACTAAGCTTAATAGAAAATGCAAGCTTTATTCTATCTCTTTTATCGCATTAAGTACTCGCTTAGCCGAAATTGGGTAAGGAGTTCCAAGCGTTTGAGCAAATAGCGACACTCTAAGCTCTTGTTGCATCCAAAAAATAGCGGTTACTTCTTGTGGAATAGGCAAGCCTTTAGGCGTTTTATTAACTACTTTTTTGTACTCTTGAGCAACTTTATCCAACTCTAGTACGCATAACCTATCACGATTTGGATCCACAGGCAGCTTCTCTAAACGTTTTTGAATCGCTTTTAAATAACGAATTAAATCCGTTATTTTATCTGCGCCATGCGCGCTCACAAAACCTTTAAATATAAGTGACTCAAGCTGTGATTTTATATCGCCATGCGCAGTTATCATGGTTAAATCAACGCGCTCTTTCATTTTTTTATGCAGTGCGTGCGCAATACTTAATACTTGCTCAACTTGCGTTGCAATCGATACAACGGCATCACCGAGCTCACCTCGTATTTGCTCTTTTACTGTTTCAAATGCTTTTTCATCGCGTATATCACCGTGTTTCACTAATAAGCTATCAACACCTGCGGCGATACAGTCATCAATTAAATCAGCAATTTTACCAAATGGGTTAAAGTACAAACCCAGCTTGGCCTTATTCGGTAAGTTTTGTTGTAAGTACTTAATTGGCGACGGCACATTTAACAGTACTAAACGGCGCAAACCTTGTTGATGTGCTTGCTGCGCTTTTGCTTCACTATCAAAAAGCTCCACTGCAGCGGCTGATTTTTTATCCACCAGCGCAGGGTATGCTTTTATTTCGTATTGGCCTTGTTTTTTAACATATGACGCTGGCAGTTCACCAAAGTCCCATTGTGTTAGGTCTGATTTTTCAATGCCTTTATCGGCTACTTTAGACAGTGTCTCGGTTACTTCACCTTGTAGCTCTGCTTTAAGTTTGGCTAAATCAAGTCCACGAGCAAGTAACTTATCGTGTTCATCACGTACTTCAAACTGCAATCGTAAATGCGGTGCAAGCGCGGTTAAATCCCACGCTTCTGCATCAACTCTCACACCTGTCATTCTTAATAAGCGCGTAGCTAAAGCATCAATTAAGCTACCTTGCATTGGCTCAATAGCTGCAAGTACTGCATCTGCATAATTTGGTGCTGGCACAAAATTACGGCGAAGCGATTTAGGCAATGACTTTATAAGCCCACTTATTAGCTCATGTCTAAATGCAGGTATGTGCCAGTCAAAACCACTCTCTTGTACTTGATTCAACAGCGCTACCGGTATTTGTACCGCAACACCATCAACCGCTTGTCCTGGGTCAAAATGATAAGCAAGCGGTAATATAATATTGTCTTGTTGCCATGTGTCCGGGTAGTCAAACTCAGTGATATTACTTGCGCCGTGTTGCATTAACTCTTCACGGGTCATGTGTAAGTAATGTTTATTTTGTTGTTTTTGTGTTTTATACCATTTTAAAAATGCAGCGCGGTTATTAATTTCTTTGGGTATTTTTTTATCGTAAAACTCAAATAACGTTTGCTCATCAACTAAAATATCACGACGACGCGACTTATTTTCCAGAACTTGAATATCTTCTATTAGCTCACGGTTAAACGCTAAAAAGCTCTCATTTAAGCCCAGCTCTTGCTCAACTAATGCGGTGCGCACAAAAAGCTCTCGGCTCACTTTAGGGTCAATATTGCTATAAACACAGCGGCGTTTATTTACAACGAGTAAGCCGTACAAAGTTTGCTGTTCAAACGCGATTACCGCACCTGGCTTTTTCTCCCAGTGTGGCTCTGTATAGCTGCGTTTCACTAAATGCTGTGCTAATGGTTCTACCCAGTTAATGTCTATTTTTGCATTTGTGCGGGCATATAATTTACTGGTTTCTACCAGCTCTGCCGACATAATCCATTTAGGGCTCTTTTTAAATAAACCTGAACCCGGAAAAATATGAAACTGACTATTACGTGCGCCTTTGTATATTTGCTTCTCATCTTTAAAGCCAATATGGCTCAGCATTCCGCTTAATAACGCTTTATGAACAAGTTCGCCATCAGCCGCTTGGCTGGTTGCCTTCATACCCATTTCGTTACACACAGTACTTATTTGATAAACAATATCTTGCCACTCACGCAGGCGCATATAGGCTAGGAAATCTTTTTGACACAGCTTTCTAAACTGGCCATTAGTCAGCTCGCTTTGCTGCTCTTCTAGGTAATTCCATAAGTTCAAAAAAGCGATAAAGTCTGAATCTGGGTCGTCAAAGCGACCGTGTTTTTCATTGGCTGCAGCACGTTTTTCTTGCGGGCGTTCGCGTGGATCTTGAATCGACAGCGCCGCCACAATAACAATCACTTCACGCAATGCGCCAAGTTTGTGAGCTGTGAGCACCATTTTAGCTAAACGAGGGTCAACCGGTAATCGGCTGAGTTCTCTACCTGAAGCGGTTAAACTCGTTTTACTATCACGTTTGTCTGGTTTTACTGCTTGTAGTTCTTCTAATAACGATAAACCATCACTTATATTACGGCTATCTGGTGCTTGCACAAACGGAAATTGCGCCATATCACCAAGCCCGAGTGCCAACATTTGCAAAATAACTGAGGCAAGATTAGTACGCAGTATTTCAGGGTCGGTAAACTCTGGGCGCGATAAAAAATCATCCTCAGAGTACAAGCGAATACAAATACCCGCTTCAACACGTCCACAACGACCCATACGCTGATTAGCACTTGCTTGCGATATAGGTTCTATTGGCAGGCGCTGAACTTTTGTACGATAACTGTAGCGGCTTATACGCGCAGTACCTGGATCTATGACATAACGAATACCCGGCACGGTTAGTGACGTTTCGGCTACGTTGGTCGATAAAATAATATGACGACGAGAATGTGGCGCAAATATACGGTTTTGCTCTGCATTAGATAAGCGCGAGTAAAGTGGTAATACATCAGTGTGTTTTAAATTACGCTTGCTAAGTGCATCAGCGGTATCGCGTATTTCACGCTCACCGTTTAAAAATATCAGTATGTCGCCAGGACCTTCCGCGCACAGCTCGTCAACAGCATCAAAAATACCTTGTAGCTGATCGCCCTCGGCTTCCATATCTTCTTTATTAATATCGGCCGTTGGGTTGTAACGCACATCAACAGGGAAAGTACGGCCCGATACTTCTATAATGGGCGCATCATCAAAATGCTTTGAAAAGCGCTCAGGATCGATGGTTGCAGACGTAATTATTATTTTTAAATCGGGACGTTTTGGAAGTAGGTTTTTCAAGTAACCTAAAATAAAGTCGATGTTTAAACTACGCTCATGCGCTTCATCTATAATTATGGTGTCGTATTGGTTTAAAAAACGGTCTTGCTGAATTTCTGCCAGTAAAATACCGTCAGTCATTAGTTTAACGTACGTATTATTAGAAATCTGATCGCTAAAACGAATTTTAAAACCGACTTGCTGACCAAGCTCGCACTTCATTTCTTCAGCAATACGGTTAGCCACCGTTCGCGCTGCTAATCGGCGTGGTTGAGTATGGCCTATTAAGCCATCAACACCACGGCCAAGCTCTAAGCACATTTTAGGTATTTGAGTTGTTTTACCTGAGCCCGTCTCACCTGCAATAATAACCACTTGGTTATTTGCAATAGCGTCTTTAATTGTTTCCTTTTTTTGACTTACTGGCAATTGCTCAGGGTAAGTTACTTTAGGAAGGCCCGCTAAGCGTTTATCACGTAATTCTTGGCTACGGGTTATATCAGCCGCTATTTTTTCAAGCGCGTTGGCATGCTTGTTTTCATCCGTTATTTTTTTTACGCCATGTAAGCGTTTTTTGAAAATGAATTGATCTTTTTTCAAGCACGTTTTTAGCTCGCCAAACAACTGACCTAGGTTTACCACCCGCATACCTTATAAAATTAGTTAAAGAGCCATAATTGTATCAAATTAAACGGCCGGGGTTAATCCTACAAAATGCATAACACGGGGTTGTTTGTTATATAAACGCTGCGATTCACCGAAACTGCGAATAATAAATCTATCTCAAGCAGTTATTTTCAGCGCTAACTGTGCTGAAAATAACTGGCTAGCAAAAAATGAATTCAAATATCATTGTGGTTCAATACTTTAGTAAATCTATTAACCAGAGTTCAGGCTAATTAAATTACTTTGGCTTATTCGTCGTTAAAAATGCCCACGTAGGTCGCTTGCGTATTCGATTTACTTGCCCGATACATGCCAGAGGTATTAAACGGCAAGCTAATATTCCCCTTAGTATCAATAATAATAACGCCGCCAGTGCCGCCAATTGGCTTAAGCACACCGTTTATAACTTCATCTCCAGCTTCAGCTATGGTTTTATCTTGATACTTAACACGCGCACATATATCGCTCGCTACGTTATAGCGAATAAAGTATTCACCGTGCCCTGTTGCCGATACTGCGCACGATTCGTTTTCAGCAAATGTCCCAGCACCAATTACCGGCGCGTCACCTACACGGCCATAACGTTTTGCCGTCATACCACCTGTTGATGTACCTGCCGCTAAATTACCGTTTTTATCAAGCGCCACTGCGCCAACCGTGCCCATTTTGTAAGAGTTAGGCAATGCTTTGTGCGTGGCTTGGTACTCTTTACTGGTTGCTTTGGCTTTATCTAATTTTTGTTTTGCTTTTAAAAGCGCTTTGTAACGAGGCTCGGTATCAAATAAGTTATTTTCGACAAGCTCAACACCTTGCTCTTTAGCAAATTCCTCTGCACCCTGCCCACTTAGCATTACATGTACAGAGTTATCCATGACCAAACGCGCTAAACTAATTGGGCTCTCAATATGCTTTACACCCGCAACGGCGCCTGCTTCACGGTTTCGACCATCCATTATGGATGCATCAAGCTCATGCCCGCCATCGTAAGTGTATACCGCTCCACGCCCTGCATTAAAATAAGGCGATTGCTCTAATACTGTAATTGCCGCAGTTACCGCATCTAAACTTTCACCGCCTTGGTGCAATACTTTATAACCTGTCTCTACGGCCTCTGTTAATTTAGCGCGGTACAGCTTTTCTTGAGCGGGTGTAAATCGTGCTTTTTCTATTGTCCCTGCCCCACCATGAATCGCAATGGCAAAAGGAGTCTCTGCAGCGAATACGCTATTACTTAAAGCAAAAAGGCTGCTCGCAAAAATTGCTAATAAGGGTGTTTTCATAATGAGTTCTTTTATGGGAAAGTTATAAACTAATGTGAATGGTTGCGGGCTTAATTTCAACTAAAGTGAGTTTAATGGCATAAAAAAAGCGCCTTAAGGCGCTTTTTAAAATTTTACGTGTTTGTAATTAAGCTTGTTTTGCTTTTAAACGCGCTAAACGTGCTACTTGATGAGTAGACGTTAAGAAAGAATAAATTGGTGCTAAGTAACCACGTTTACGAAGCTCTAAGAAATCAGCATCGCTTAACTCGTTTAGCTTTTTCTCATCGATAAGGTAAATACCGTTGATGTCTTTTTTCTCGCCTTTAATGTCTACTGTTAGCGTTTGCGCAATCAGTAGCTCTTTATCAGCAAGGAATTTAGTGAACGCTTCAGTTACTTGAGAAAACTCAATGAAAGATACAAGCGCTTCTTTACGACGTTTTAGGTAATCTGTTTCTTCGCCGTTTTCAAATAATGCATTACCTTCGTCTTCACCAACAAGCGCACTTGCTTCGTCAATTACGATACCGTATTGATCTTGATCTGGGTGTTTAACTAAGCCCAGTGGGTAACGAGTCGTTGCCATAGGTGCAAATGCTGCAGTCCATTTACCATCTTCTACAAAAAGGTTTTCGCCTGGCTCTAGACCAAACATAGCAACTGCTTGAAAAGTGCCGCTTTCGTTGTTTTTAACGAATGACATTGGAAACTCGTTTGCTACACGTGCAAACTCATGTGCAACCACTGGCACTAAATGTTGAGTTTTCATGAATTCTACATTGATGCCGTTTTGAATTTTAGTGTTGGCATGTTTTTCGTTGTGTAAAGGCTGTACTTGTTGCTCCGCCATGTTACTGCTCCGTTTATTTTAATTTATATATTTCATTGTTAATACCTTTAGGCTAATGCTTTTGAGGTAAAAAAGGAAGGGAAACTTTTATGACAGCGACCATGAAAATATAAAATTTAACTAAATCTTAACGTTGCTAAAAAACATACAGCTAAAACTCACAAGTTTTGTTCAAAAACAACGCACTCCGTGGTTATTTTTAAAACAAACCAAAGCCAGATATTAACATTAGTTAATAACTAAAGTCTGCTTTTTACCGTATTTAGGCTTAAATTTGAACAAATAAAAAAGGCCGCTTATATTAAGCGGCCTTAAAAGTTAAATTAGCATCTAAATTAAGGTGCCCAATATACTTCAATATTTATACTTGGGTGATTAAGCACAGCGCGAAGTGGCATGTCATTAACATCGCCGCCCGCTTTTGCTTGCTTATAAACAGCGAGTTTTTCTTCACCGCTAATTAAAAGCTTAACCACTTTAGACTGCGCAATGGCATTTAACGTAAGCGTCATTCGCTCAGTAATACTACCCGTCACATCACTTTGTATCGCATTAATTGCACATACTGTTTGCTCAGTTGTTAAACCGTGCTCTAAACCTTCTGCATTTGGGAATAACGATGCAGTGTGACCGTCTGGGCCCATGCCTAGAATAGTTACATCGTATGGCGCTTTTAAAGCACTGTAAGCGGCTTCACACACTTCACTGCCTTGCTGCGCGGTTGCAGCATCGTTTTTCATGGTTATAAAGTTTGCAGCACTGCCAAAATTTTGTAATAACGTGCTTTTAATAAAAGCTTCGTTACTTTTTTCATGGCTTGGATCTACCCAGCGTTCATCAACCATAGCAACATCAACATGTTGCCAGTCTAAATCAAGCGTTGATAAATGCTTATACGCGGGTGCAGGAGAAGAGCCGCCTGATACCATGAGTACAGCACGGCCATCGTTTTTAATACCATCACGTAGTGATTGCTCAAGCGTTGCAGAAAGCTCAGCTGTTAACGCGTCTTTATCGTCAAAAAACTTTTCAACTAGTGTTGCCATGCTTATACCTTATCGCCTGTGTTAAACCACACGTGGCTTTTTTCTGCCAATAATTCATCAGCATCTTCAGGACCCCAGCTACCAGCACGGTAAAGCGCAGGTTTGCCCTTGTCTTGCCATCTATCAATAATTGGATCAATCCATTTCCACGCTTGACGAACTTCATCACGGTGAATAAATAATGATGGATTATTTGCAGCGGCATCAAGCATTAAACGCTTGTACGCATCTGAGTGAAAACCATTACTGTAAGCTTGTGAAAGCTCAATATTCATTGTTACTGGTTCAAGTTGCATTTGAAGGTTATCAAGACGCTTAGACATAAGCGTTAGTTGAATTGTTTCCTCTGGCTGCAAACGAATAACAAGACGATTTGGCTCGATATTACCCACGTTATCTTCGTAGATATTGTGAGATACTTTTTTGTATTCAACCACAATTTCTGCACAGCGCTTAGCCATACGTTTACCCGTACGAAGGTAAAATGGAACACCCGCCCAGCGCCAGTTATCAATATGCGCGCGAATAGCTACAAACGTTTCTGTTTTACTAGAACCTTCATTTAGCTCTTCTAAGTAACCCGGTACAATTTTACCGCTTAAGTCACCTGGTACGTATTGACCACGAACAATATTTTCATCAACATCACCACCTACTAATGGGCGAAGTGCTTCTAATACTTTTAATTTTTCGTTACGAATACTGTTAGCGTTAAGCTTATTAGGCGACTCCATTGCAACTAAACAAAGCAGTTGTAATAAATGGTTTTGAACCATGTCACGAAGTGCACCGGCTTTATCGTAAAAACCAGCACGGCTTTCAAGACCAACCGTTTCTGATAAGCTAATTTGGATGTTATCAATAGATTTAGCATCCCACATATTTTCAAACAATGAGTTTGAAAAACGTAGCGCCATTAAGTTTTGTACTGTTTCTTTACCTAAGTAATGGTCAATACGGAAAATTTGCTCTTCATTAAAAAATTCCGCAATTTTTCCATTAATTGCTTCAGCAGAATCACCGCAATAACCAATTGGCTTTTCAACAACAACGCGTGATGTAGGTGTAATTAAACCTTTAGTCGATAATATTTCACAACATGTGCCGTAAACAGCAGGCGGAAGCGATAAATAAAACACACGAGACTTAGTACTTTCGTGCTCATCTAAAATGCCTTTTAGCACATCCCAGTTGTCGTCTGCTTCTGTAACATTACTTACCACTGGCACTAAAAAAGTAGAAAATGCTTTCCAATCTTTAGCGTTAAACTCACCTTTGCTTAAAAATTCTTGTAATGCTTTATGCGCTGTTTCTATGTATTCAGCACGTTTCGATTCTTCGCGCACTGTTGGAAGGATACGTGAGCCTTCAGGTAAGTTACCTTCTTGATATGCTCTGTACATTGCAGGTAGCAATTTGCGTAACGCAAGATCACCACCGCCCCCAAAAATTATAATATCAAAAGGATTAAGCATAGTTACTCTCTACGTTGTGATACCCAGTACATTTTATAAATGTGCGGGTATGCCTATTTATTGCTAGATTAGATGGCTTTTATAACTGTATTTAAATAAAAGCCTGCTGAATTGTTCTGTATCTATGATTTATTATTATTTTTATCATTGCGCTTATTAAATGAGCCTTAGGGGCCCTGTATCTCCTCTCACAAAAATACAGACCCTAAGCACTCCAGCGCTACCCGTTCAAAGGTACTCGGTTTACTTACTTGCGTAAGCGAATTTTTTACTGCGTACGGTTTTGTTTGTAGTACGCCATTAAGCCGTTTGTCGAACTATCATGAGCATGTTTCACGCTTTCATCAGTGAGTTCACTCTCAATTTTAGATGCTAAACCTTTACCCAGCTCTACACCCCATTGGTCAAACGAACATATTTCTAAAATAATGCCTTGGCAAAATATCTTATGCTCATACAGTGCAATTAAACGGCCCACTGTTTTAGCATCTACTGTATCTAATAGCATAGACGTTGTAGGACGATTGCCTTGATGAATTTTATGATTTAATAACTCATCAATCTCTGCTTGCGGTTTACCTTTAGCGGTTAAATCAGCAGTAACTTGCGCTGCATCTACACCACTCATCATCGCTTCTGTTTGTGCAAAGAAGTTTGATAATAAAATATCGTGATGCTTATCAACATTCACTTGTGGTTTAACTGATGCAATAAAATCTGCAGGTACAATTACATTACCTTGGTGTAAACACTGATAAAACGCGTGCTGACCATTAATACCCGTCATGCCCCAAATAATTGGAACTGTAGTATAAGGTACCATTTCGCCTGCAAAGTTAACGTGTTTACCGTTACTTTCCATTTCGCCTTGCTGTAAATACGCAGGCAACATATGCAGTGCTTGGTCGTACGGTAATATAGCTTGCGCTGTGTAGCCTAAAAAGCTCGTATTCCATACACTAAGCAATGCCATAATTAATGGTATATTTTGCTCAAACGGCGCAGATTTAAAGTGCTCGTCTATTTCAAACGCGCCTTCTAAAATTGCTTCAAAGGCGTCGTAGCCTAAATATAAAGCAATTGGTAAGCCTATCGCACTCCAAAGTGAAAAGCGACCGCCAACCCAATCCCACATAGTGAATACGTTTTCGTCGCTGATACCAAAGGCAGCCGTTTTTTCTAAATTTGTACTTACTGCAACAAAATGCTTTGCAATTGTACTTTCATCTTTTGTTGTTTGTAAAAACCAATCAACCGCTGTTTTAGCGTTTGTCATGGTTTCTGACGTAGTAAATGTTTTTGACGAAATAACAAATAATGTTGTTTCAGGGTCAATGGCTTTTAATATAGACGAAATTTGTACACCGTCAGCATTAGATACGTAATGAACATTTAACGTATCATCAGCAAGTGCTTTTAATGCCTCAGTTGCCATTTGCGGGCCAAGGTTAGAACCACCAACACCAATACTTACAACATCTTTTACCGCTTTGCCGGTATAGCCTAACCATTTACCGCTACGAACTTTTTCTACAAACACTTTAATTTTAGCTAATTCGTTGTCTACGGCTTGTGTAACGTTTTCGCCATCCACTATTAATGGAGTGTGAGCGCGATTACGAAGTGCCGTATGCAGTACTGAGCGATCCTCGGTGATATTTATTTTTTCACCGCTAAACATTTTATCGCGCCACGATGCAATATCGCATTCTTTAGCAAGCGACATTAAGTTAGCAAAAACATCGTTATCAATAAGTTGCTTAGAATAGTCGAATAACACGCCAGGTACTTGAGTCGAAAACTTAGAAAAGCGCGTGTCATCTTGTGCAAATAACGTTTTTAGATGTGTTTGTTTCATCTTAGCTGCACTTTGTTCTAGTGCTTGCCAACTTGCTAGTTGCGTTCGGTTAGACATGTAAGTACCCTCTAATTTTTTCAATCAATTGATTTAAAAATGCTTTTTATAAAAGCAAAACTATTAACACTGCTTATTTACACTAAAATAAAGCGTCGATAGTATAACTAAAAATGCAAAAAAAGTGCTGTTTTTATAATTTTAGATGCCGATGATAACGCAATTTTTAGCTTTTGACACCGGTATCATAAAAATTTTATAAATTAATTTACCCCCAATTTTAAAGGCAACGGGATAGCTTAATCAATCAAAATGAAATATTAATGAATTTTTATAAGCACAATAATTACTTTTTATAGTTATTCACTAATTACTAGGACCTGTTTACCTTGCGAGCAAATAAACCTTAAAAACAAAAAATCGGCCCTAAAGCCGATTTTGTATAAATTACAACCTTTTTTAATTACTAAGCGCTAACCCGCCACTTAGGTTATAAACCGTTTTGTATCCTAGCTGCATTAAATTAGTTGCAGCAATTTTTGAGCGGTTACCACTACGGCATAATAAAATGTACTTGTTATTTTTTTTTAATTGGCCTTCAAATACCGCATTTGCCATTCTGCTAAGTGGTATATTTAATGTTTTTTCATCTAGCGTATTAAATAACTGAGCAACATTATTTGCTCCATGCTCATACGGCTCCCGGGTATCTATTAAATATGTATCGCTGGTGTTTAACATTACTTTAGCGTCATCAAAATTTAATTGCTGTGTATCAACCTCAGGTAACGCATTTACATAACCACACAATTGCGTGTTAGCTACTTGTTTTGAAGCGTCGTACTGCTGTTTTTGTATTGTAAATTCATCAACTGAAATACTGCCGCTCACTAACGCATCAAGTAATGGCGTTTGGTTTTGCTGTACAGCCCAGTTCATGGCAAAACATTGTTGGTAGTCGTGCCCTGAGCAAATAATGCTGGTGCTATTAAGCTGCTCGCTCATTGCTAAAATAGAGTGTGCCATTGCTTTTGCATCCCCACCTATAAGCGATGTATTGCCAAACCCTGCAGGCAGTATTAAATCACCACAAAAACAGTAACGCGTTTCGCTATTACTGTTTTTTAATAAATAACTTACGCTATCTTTGCTGTGCCCAGGTGTAGCTACTTTTTCAAGTACGTCATTTGCCAAGTTAATACTTGCTGTATTTAGCGGCCAACCGAGCAAATCAACCTCACCTTTTACAACTCTTGATGCAAGAACGTTGGTTAGTAAATTAGTCGCTGACTCTCGCTCTTGATGCAGATGAGTATTAAGCACCGCCGATATAGTTAAGTTTTGTGTATTAGCTATTTTTTCAAAGCGCGGAATAAGCTCAATAATAGGATCGATAATTACAGCGTGTTTATCATCGCTCACATAAAGCCAACTACATGCACCTTGGTGCCTAAATTGAGTAAGGCCCAGTGCGCATACTTCTTGTTGTGGTGTGGTGCTGTCAGATACGATTAAGCAGTTTGCCTGGAGTATTGCTTTAAGAGCGCGAATACGCACACAAGCATCATCAATATCATGTTGTGCTGCAGCAGGTCCAAACGATAGCCTAATCGCGTTTTCGCTTTGCCACTTACTTACACCCATTGCATCTAAAACAAAACTTGTTGATGCGCCTGTACTACAAGCCGAGCCACCACTTACGCGAATGCCCGCAGCGTCAAATAAATCAATCACTTCTTTGCTCGTTAAATCGTTAACAGCAAAGTTAAGTGTGGTAGGCACGCTATAAGCAAAATCATGATTGAATGTAATATCGCCAAAGGTGTCTTCTAATGCGCTTTGTAACTGGCTTCGATAAGAGTTAAGTATGCTAATTGGTTTAAATGTATCGTCTGATTTATCAAGCAACATACTAAATAGCTTATTTAACCCTGCAATACCGGGTAGATTTTCGGTGCCTGAGCGCATTCCACTTTCTTGACCGCCACCCGCTATAAAAGGTGTGTACGCACTGCCACTACGTATATATAAAAAGCCAATACCTTTAGGTGCATAAAGCTTATGCCCCGAAAAAGGTGCGTAATCTATTGTTGTATCACTCAGCGCGAGCGCTTGTTTACCGAGCGCCTGCACGCAATCCACCATCCACGATACATTTTTATTACGGCTACGAATTACCTGCTCTATAGCGGGTAAATCTTGATATACACCAGTTTCGTTATTAACGGCCATGGTACAAATCATCAAAGTGTTATCTATATGTTTAGCTATAAAATCTAAATCTAAAATACCGTTACTATCAACCGGAATAGCAAGCACCTCAGCATTAACGTCAAGTACGCTATTCCAGTGCTTGAGTGTATTTGGCACCGCTTTGTGCTCAGTAGCGCCATATAACAATACGGGGTTTTTAATCGGGTGTTTTTTAGCATCAATTAACGTAGAAACCACCGCAGTTTGAATGCCTTCTGTTGCGCCAGAGGTAAATAAAATATCGCCATTACTTGCGCCAATAACTGTGTGTGCTTTTTGACGTGTTTGTTCTAATAAATGCTTGGCTTGTATACCTGTAATGTGCGGGCTTGAAGGATTACCAAAACATATTTGCATGGTATGAGAAACAACATCAGCAATACAAGGCAACACAGGGGTCGTTGCGTTTGCATCAAGGTAAACTTGTTTTACTGGCTCATCGTGCAATAAAAACTCAGACATTAAAAAACGCACCTTATTACTAAAAAATATATCTTATTACCAATAGTACATAAATTTACAGGTAATGAGTAATAATCAATTAGCACTAGAGGTGCGTTTACTATGCTTTTTTAGACTAAAAGTCTGTTTACTTAACTATTCACTGACCTCTTTACTTATCTCTTCATGTGTTGACGACCAAGCTGTTATTAGCGCTTTTACTAATGATGCCAACGGGATGGCAAAAAATACGCCCCAAAATCCCCACAAGCCACCAAAAAATAATACCGCGACAATTATAAATACCGGATTTAAATCAACCGCCTCAGAAAATAATAGTGGTACAAGTACGTTGCCATCAAGCGCCTGAATAATTCCGTAAATAATTAAAATGGTCCAAAACTGTGTTTCTAATCCAAACTGAAACAGCGCAACTGCCGCTACAGGAATAGTAACGAGTGCCGCGCCAATAAATGGAATTAATACCGACAAACCAACAAGCACACCAAGTAGTGCGGCGTAGCGTAAATCTAAAACAGTAAATGCAATAAAAGACACACCACCAACAATTAAAATTTCAAACACTTTACCGCGAATGTAATTCATAATTTGTTGATTCATTTCGTGCCACACTTGCAAAATCAAGCGTCGTTGCTGCGGGATCAGTTTAGCAATACTCCCCGTTAGCTCCAGCTTATCTTTAAGCATAAAAAACACCAGTAACGGCACAAGTACTAAATATATAAGCCACGCAACAACATCTTTTAATGACGTAAGTGAAAACGACAATACAGTTTGACCAAACTCAATGATTTTAGCTTCTAACGTTGCAACAATAGCTTGTACTTGATCTATGTTAATTAAACTTGGGTATTGTTCAGGTAAAGCCATTAAATAAGACTTCCCTTGCTCTAACATATGCGGGGTTTCTTGCACTAAGTTACTGGTTTGCTTCCAAAGCACTGGGCCAATAACTAAAATAAGGGTGAGCATAATGCTAATAAATATCAACATTACAATAATCGTTGCAGTAAAACGTTTTAAGCCAACGCGTTCTAAATGAACAACCGGCCAATCAAGTAAATAAGCGATAACCAATGCTACAAGCACAGGGACAATTAACGAGCCAAAAAAGTAAAGTAAGGCCACTGAGGCCAATAATAAAAATAATAAGGTAGACGAATGAGGATCCGAGAACTTCCTTTCGTACCATGTTTTTACGTATTCAAACATGTAATGGCTCCACTAATAACAACCCACGTTGTTTATCAAAATTGTAACTATAAGCATTTTTTTGCAAAAAACGTTCAATATCGTTCGCACTTTCACCTTTATTAAGACTAAAAGTGATGTTTTTTTTTGATAATTGCGCACTTCGCAGCGCAAGTTTAAACTGCACAAATTGCTGAGGACATTTAAACTCTTTCAAATCGCGCTCTACCATAACTGCTTTATCCGTATAGTAAATGAATAATAAGTCGGATATTTACGGTCTATGTATTCATAGGACGTGAACCGTTGTAACTTTATATTAAAACAATAGCTGTAATAGTTTATTCTTATAACATAACTAACAGTATGGATAAGTTAATACTTGGGTGCATAATAAAGCGCAACTACTAAGTAATCCAATACTCAAATAGATTAATTGGTTAAAAAAATTAATTGGCTCGAACTGCCGAAATAGTTTTGCTGAAATATACATTAAAAATAAACCCTGTATCGGTCTAAACAACATATTTATAGATAAAGATCTCGAGCTTTAATACAGCCTTTTGCGTAAAAATGTTATTGTTAACTAATCAAAACTAATTAATTACTCAATTTATTGGCTTTTATTTTAAGCAAGGTGAGAAAGCAGATAAAGCTATTATTTTACATGCACATAAAGTAGTACATAAAATTATTACTTTTTTACAGCGAGAATTGAACGTTGTAAAGCTTGATGGAGTCACAATAAAAGAACTATACCAATTTGTGCGAAAAAGACAGCCGTGCAAACAGTGACGAAATAGACATAGCCAAAATTGCAATTGGCGAACAAATTAACAAGGAATAAAATGCAGCTAAAATCAGCATTTATCACTTTATGCAGTGCCGCACTTACGTTTAGCTTATTAGTAAGCGAACCTTTGAAAGCGCAAACCAACTTTACACTTCC
The DNA here is from genome assembly GCF_015864365.1 of Pseudoalteromonas sp. SWXJ133. Lineage (NCBI taxonomy): Bacteria > Pseudomonadati > Pseudomonadota > Gammaproteobacteria > Alteromonadales > Pseudoalteromonadaceae > Pseudoalteromonas > Pseudoalteromonas sp. SWXJ133. Next base: position 53,302 of record NZ_JADYXJ010000014.1, on the reverse strand, counting down.
TGATTTAGGAACATCTGCATTACAAGCGCTGCCTCTTGAAAAAGAACAAGCTATTGGCGAAGTAATGATGATGCAAATACGAGGTTCATCGCCAGTTATAAACGACCCTGTGCTAGATGAATACCTCACGACTATTGGACGTAAACTTGTTGCTAATGCTAACGATGTACGTTTTCCGTTTTCGTTTTTTTGGATAAATAACTCAGAAATAAACGCGTTTGCATTTTATGGTGGGCATGTAGGTGTACACACAGGGTTAATAGCTCAAGCCGATAACGAGAGCCAGTTTGCCTCGGTACTTGGTCACGAGATTGCTCACGTAACACAGCGCCACTTAGCACGTAGAATACAGCAGCAACAAGATAACAGCGCGCTGACCATTGCCGGTATGATTGCAGGTATATTAGCAACCGTTGTTGCACCCGATGCGGGTATTGCCATTATATCAGCCAGCCAAACACAATCTGCTTTTAGCCAGCTAACCCATAGCCGCTCTGCGGAGCAAGAAGCTGACCGCATAGGCATGCAAACACTTAATAATGCAGGATTTGATCCCCGTGCATCGAGTGAGTTTTTAACTAAACTGGCAGCGCAAATTCGTTATAAATACAAGCCACCGGCATTTTTGCTAACTCACCCATTACCAGAGAGTCGTGTATCAGATGTACGTTTGCGTGCAGAGCAATTTCCTGTGCGCCTTATGAATGCGAGCCTTGAGTTTAATTTAGCAAAAAGTCGAGTGCTTGCGCGCTATGACAACAAACCAGAAAACGCAGAAGATCTATTTAGAAAACTACTTCGCGAAAATAGCTATGATAATACCGCTTTAAAGTACGGTTTAGCTATTAGTTTACTTGATCAAAAAAAGCTTGATGAAGCAGCCCCAATACTAGACGAGCTTTTAAAAAACGATCCTAAAAACCTATTTTATATAGATACCCATACCGATTTACTTATTGCACAAAAAAAGGCAGATGAAGCCGTTAAGTTTTTAGCGGATTTAAATCAGTATCGCCCTAATAATCAGGTAATTACACTTAACTATGCCAACTCAGCACTTGAAGCTGAGCAATATGAGCTTGCTGAAAATATTTTAAAGAGTTTTTTACTCGAAAAGCCAGATCATAACTTAGGCAAACAACTCCTTGCAGACGCGTATAAAAAACAAGATAAACTAGCCTCTTATCACGAAGCTAACGCCGATGTATTAGCGCAATATGGTGCTTATTTAAAAGCCGCAGACGAAGTACAAAAAGCACTTAACTTCGTAGAGCCAACTGAGCTTGTAAAGCAACAACGTTTAAAAGCACTACTTACCCAGTATCGACTTTTACAAAAAGAGCTTGCAAGACTTTAAGTCTGCAAGCGCTTACCCTAAAATAGACGCAATTCACACTTTGGAATCATTTTATGTCTGTTACTATTTACCACAACCCTCGTTGTTCTAAATCACGCGAAACGCTAGCACTACTGCAAAGCAAAGCGATAGAGCCAAGCATTGTAGAGTATTTAAAAACACCTCTTACACACGATCAAATTTCAACGCTTGTAAGTCAACTTGGTTTTTCGTCAGTACGTGAATTAATGCGCACAAAAGAAGATGACTACAAAACGCTTAATTTAAAAGATGAAAGCAGTGAATCAGCATTAATAGACGCCATGGTACAAAATCCAAAACTAATTGAGCGCCCTATTGTAGTTAATAACAATAAAGCAGCGATTGGTCGTCCACCAGAAAACGTACTAAGCGTTTTATAATGAGTGCAACCATAGTGGTGCTTTATCACTCAAGCCATGGCTCAGTTGAAGCGATGGCCCACGAAATAGCAGAGTCGATAGAGCAACAAGGTGCTAGTGCACTACTTCGCACCTTTGTGGCTAAAAATGCGCATGACATTGTGATCACCAAAGATGACTTAATAAATTGCGATGGTTTGGCATTTGGTACACCAACCCGATTTGGCATGATGGCCTCTCAAGCTAAAAGCTTTTGGGAAACCACCAGCGACTTGTGGCTAAAAGGCCAGTTAATAGATAAGCCAGCGTGTGTGTTTTCGTCATCAAGCAGTATGCATGGTGGTAATGAAGCAACCTTACTTAACTTATCTCTGCCACTATTACACCACGGTATGATGCTACTGGGCGTGCCGTACGATGTACCCGAACTACTTGCAACACAAACAGGTGGAACGCCATATGGTGCAACACACGTTGCTGGCAGCGCTAACAGTGCACAACTAAGCAAAGACGAAATTAAAATATGCCAAAGCGTTGGTAAACGCCTTACTCACATTGCGAGAAAACTAAAATGAATACAGCTGACAACCCAGCTAAAAAGCCGATTACGATAAAATTCCAGCGCACCGCACTCTTTGGCTACATTGGATTATTTATTTTAATGCCACTGTGGATGTATGTAGTCCCCCCTCAAGAAGGCCCTCTTGATGTGATGTCGCTTTTTCTACCAATCATTCCGTTATTACTCCCGCTTAGAGGCATAATAAAAGACAACACTTATACTTACGCGTGGGCTAACTTTATTGTAATGCTGTATTTTATACACGGGCTTACAATGTTGTGGGTTGCACCAGATGAATTAATTTGGGTATTGCTAGAGCTTGTATTTGCCTCCGCTATGTTTATTGGTTGTACTTACTATGCAAGGCACCGAGGACAAGAGTTAGGATTAAAAATACGAAAGCTTAAGGAAGAACTTGCTGAAGAAAAAGCAGCAAATGAGCACGGTAAATAGATCCCATACCTAAACCAATTTGGCTACTCCTAACGAGCTAAAAATAAAAAACGCGCTTAAATTGCTTTAAGCGCGTTTTTTTTTAACTGTTTAAAAGTGACTAAACCAAATCACTCAAGGCAGCTAGCACCACAATACTTGCCAACCCTATTTGAGCAATTAAGCTAATAAACGAAAAGCCTCTAAGCACAAATAAACCCCAAGGGTGTTTAATATGTGGGTATAACGCACAGCGTTTTAAGGTGGTCGCAAAGAAAAAACAAATCACTGCCGCCATAGTTAGACTCAGCGTCAGCTCACTTTTAATGGAGAGTGTTTCATCAAAAAAGAAGAACAACTGCAGAGGCAGCAATATAGTGACAATAGCGTGCAGCACATGTACTTTTTTAATACGATCAAACTGCCCTTCCGGCGAAAGCTCTTTAATACCAAAATCACGCTCTAAGCATTTAACCAAGTTATTAGCTTTAATACTAACCGCCAAACGGTAACAACTTAAGCCTTCTTTATTGCGCGCTCTAAAGTTATAGCCCGCTTTAATAAGCAGCACCATTAACGATTCATTTTTAGCAAATACGGCATAATGAAGCGCTGTGTTACCTAGATTATCAACCGCTTTTTTGTCTTGCTTTGCAAGTAGCGTTTCAACCACATTTACAAAGCCTTTTTCGGCGGCCCACATAAAGGCTGTTTTATTGTTTTCATCAGCAAGAACACCTGTAGCGCCTTGCTCAATAAAACGCATTGCCATTGTTTGCTTGGCTGTTTTTTTACGTAGGTGCGTTAATAAGGCTTTTTCTAACAATACAACAGAGTCAACATCAGGAGAAACTTGTGTAAGCAACGTAAAGTAGTCTTTCCCTGATGCTACTTTTTCGCTGGCAAGTTCACATAGCATATCTAAATCAGCAATAGACTCTGGGATAAATGCACTTAAACGCTCTCTAAAATCAACTTCTTTCCAAAGGGCTAATGTATCCTTTGCTGAAAGTTTACTTTTATTATTTAGCGCATGCTCAATTAACGTGAAATAGCGTTTACTAAAAAACAAATCGACTAAAGACAGTGGCGTATCTATGGTATTTTGTGCAGCCACACTTGCGTATTTTTCAAGGCGTTGGCACAACATAAGTACTAAGCTTTCAGGGGTATATTCATTATCATAGTAATGGCTTTTAACCGCACTAATATACGCTTGTCCGTCTTCGTCATACTCAGAGATATGTTGAAAGTAACATTCTTCAAATGGTTCTAGCGGGGTTAGCCATGCCAAATAATAAATAGGCGGCAGCACGGTGGTGCATACACCATCATCTTCATTTGTAGAACGACAAGCAGGCCAGGCTTCCAAAGCATCTAAAATAAAGGCACCGTTTTGTTCTACCAGTCCTTTAATGAGTAATGGGTATTCCTTTGGCCAAATCAGTACATTTTCCATTAAAACAACACAACTCCAGTGTGGCTTGGGGGTGGTAAGTTATATCAGCTTTTAGCTGACACCACGCTTAATCAAAGTATCGATATTCTAGCACACCTTTGTTTTGCAGCTAGCGCAAAGTTGCGCAATAACAACAATCCTTTAGGATTATACCAACTCGCTTAATTAAGTGATTTATTTTGAGATAGGAAACCGTGTGATAGCAAGGCAAGAATTTCGTTATTTAGTTGTTCTAAATGAGAAATTTTTAACGTAGCTAGCGTCAGGTTTGCCCCCTCAAAATGATTAAGTATCATTGCGGATTGGTATTATCCTTAGCAAAAATATAAAAACGGCCAACTACTTAAGTAATTGGCCGTTTTTGAGGTTGGAGTTGGGCTTAATCAGAGCCAGACAAATAGTCTATTTACTTTTTAACTCGCTAATAACTTGATCTAAACCCACTTCAGAAATACGTTGAATAATCTCTTTTTGCTTAGCACTTAATAGTGAAATACCTTCGGCAACAATATCGTATACTTTCCACTCATCATTTTTACCTAAACGAAGCTTAAAACTTAAGTCGATTGTAGGCGCATTTGGCTCAATAATTTGTGTATTAACTGTTGCGTACTCAGAGTCACTTTTTGCGTTATTACGCTCAAATACTACTTTTTGACCTGTGTACTTCATTAGTGCACCAGCGTATGTACCTGTTAAGTAATGCTCTACTGCATCTATAAATTGAACAGCCTGTTCGCGCTCAATGCCTTTAATGTGTTTACCTAATAATTTAAACGACACAAACTTAACATCAATATGTGGCATTAAACGTTTTTCAACAATGGCAGCCATCGCTTCTTTGCTTGCTGTGCCTTTTGAGTTTACTTGACCAATATCTGCAAATAGCTTATCGGCTACTGATTCAAGTAACTGATCTGGCGATTGCTGAGTTTGTGCAAATAGCGAACTACTAAAAAAAGCAGTGGCTAAAACGAATAGTTTAAAGAGTTTCATAATTGTATATGTCTGTGTGATTAAGATGGCTGTAATTTACGCGAACTATACGCAATAAAAAAGGCACAAATAAGCAACTTATTAATGCCCAAATCGCACCAATGAAATAACTAAAATAAATTCAAGCAGTTAGAAACCACCGTTAACAGCTCATATACAACCGGCATTTTGTCCTCATTGTAATTGTTAATAGGTCGCCCTTATCATTTAGTTATCACTTGAATCAGACAAACATTTGGCACCTATGAAAACGTCACTTAAAACACTTATTATCTCTTTTGTATTAGTAGCTTCACTTTTTGGCAAACTTGCTTTTGCTCAATCGAACCACGGTTATGCAGTTGATTTTCTCAAAGGCGAAGGTAACGTAAACGGCGTTAAGCTTGCGTATCAGTATCATGCACCTAGCATGCAAAATATAATTGGTGATGCACGCTTTTACTTTGAAACCAGCGTAAATATGTGGGAATACCGCCACGGCGATGAAACACAATCAAACCTAGTACTTGCTATGTCACCAGTGCTGCAATTTCCTGCATTTAGTTTTAACAACACCCCATTTTATGTAGAAGCAGGGATTGGTGTATCACTGATTGATGAAACGCAGTTTGCCGGTAAAAACATAAGTACTCACTACCAGTTTGAAGACCGCATAGGGCTTGTTGCCGACTTTGGCCACACCAATGTTGCCCTTAGAGTTATTCACTATTCAAACGCAGGCTTTAAAGAGCCAAACCCAGGGCTTAACTTTTTAACGCTTTCGGTAGCTAGACGTTTTTAAGGTTATTGATTGTGTTTAAAGTTATTGATTGCGTTTAAAATTATTGATTGTGTTTTGAGTAATTTAATTGCTGTTATAGCGTAAAACGGTCACACTTAAACGTACTAAATATTAAGTGATACTGCGATGCAAACTTGGCATATTGTAATTATTGTCGCCGTTGTTTTTGCTATTGTCATTGGTAATATTGCGCTGATTAGACTCTCTGCAAAAACGGAGTTTAAAAAGCCCAACGCCAATATTAAAAATACAACAGACACAAAAAAGCCCTGATTAATCAGGGCTTTTTCAATAATACCAATTCGCTTAATTATATTTTCGTTAATTTAGCCTACTAACCAATGCGCCATTAGCGCAATAACAGGTAAAGTAATTAGCGTTCGCAAAATAAATATAATAAACAACTCTAAAATATTTACCGGTATTTTACTGCCAAGTAAAAGTGCGCCCACCTCAGACATATAAATAAGCTGAGTTACACTCATTGCGGCAATAATAAAGCGCGTTACATCACTTTCGATAGTCCCTGCAGCTAATATTGACGGAATAAACATATCAGCAAAGCCTACCATAATAGTTTGCGACGCTGCGGCTGCTTCGGGTACTTGTAATAACTCTAAAAATGGCACAAACGGCATACCTAAATACTGAAATATAGGCGTATGCTCAGCAATGATCAGTGCAAATGTACCTACCGCCATAACCACAGGCAATACACCAAACACCATATCAAGCGCGTTATGTAAGCCCTCTTTTATAGTACCTTTAACACCCGTTGAGTTATCTGCTTTAGCTAATGCAACATCTAACGAATGACCAAATAAGGTTTTATGACCCGGAATTGTTTCAGCGTCTCTATCTGGCTCGGTGCCATCAATCAGTAAGTCTTTTTTAAAGCGCAGTGGCGGTAATCGCGGCACAATAATAGCGGCAACAATACCGGCTAAACATACCGTTGCGTAAAACGGTGCAAATAGGTATTCAAGTTTAACTTGCCCAAGCACCACTAAACTAAACGTAATTGAAACCGCTGAAAACGTAGTACCAATAATAGCCGCTTCGCGTTGTGTATAGTGCTTTTGATCGTACTGCCTTGCAGTCATCAAAATACCCACACTGCCATCACCTAACCACGATGCAGTACAGTCAACCGCACTTCTACCTGGTACACCAAATACAGGGCGCATTACTTTAGTCATTAACGTACCAGCAAGCTCTAGTAGACCAAAGTTAATTAGTAGCGGCAGTAATAAGCCCGCTAAAATAAATACCGAAAACAACACTGGCAATAAGTCATTTAATACCAGCGCGCCAGTATTGGCCGAGGTAATCATCTCGCTGCCTAGGCTTAAGTACGTCATTAAACCAAACGCCATACCAAATAAGCGTACCACCAGCCATGTCCAGCTCACATCAAATAAATGCTTTAGCAAAGGTGAGTTACATATAGCGGCGGGTTTAAACACTTTAGTAATTACAGAAATAACCCCTGTAATACAAATAATGAGAGTAATAATTGCTTGAGCAGAGCCAAGCATCATTGCTTGAACCGCTTTTGCCATAACGGCAATAGGAATGGTCATCCCTTGCGAGGTACTAATGGGTGTCATAAATAAAAATACACCAATTAACGAAGGAACCAAAAAAGTAAACCAAGTGCGCCACGTGTAGTGTGAACGTTCAGGTAGCTGAGACATATTTATTAACCTATAAAAACCACAAAAAGAGCATATCGCTCTTTTTGTGGTAAAACTTATTATTATTTAAATTTTAATGCCGCGCTGAATGAGTGCTGCTTCTAATGCTTGTTGTAAACCATTCATAGTACCTGGCTCAAGCGTTTCGCCTTTGTCATCCATCCACGTTAAGCTAGTACCGCCTTCTTTAGTTTTACTTACTAAAATTTGGTATTGGCCTTCATCAATAGGTAGTTGAGCTACGTCATCACCCCAAATTGAATCCCAAACACTTGTTTCTGGTTTAGTGTAATCAGCAGTAATTAAGCCCGTATCTGGGTTAATTTCAACAATAGTGAACGACAAGCGCTCTAAAAATCCAGAGAAACGGTCAAACACAGCTTCGTAAGATTGCTCAGTTACAAGTGCTGCATTACCTTTGTTATCAAAGCCCATTTCAAGAGAAATAATACCTTGGCGTTTACGCATATCAACTTCAAGTTGACGGTAACGGTAATCAAACTCGCTCACTACTTGGTTAAGCGCACGTACTTCTAACTGCTGCTTTAACAAATCAGTTAGCGTATGGTCGCCTTTAAAATCTATCAGCTCTACACGTAAAGACGCAGTACGCTGATGTGACTTTTCTTCAATAGTGAATCTAAATTTTTCTAAGTCATCGTTAACTTCATCGCCCCACCACCAAAAACCTTCTTCGGTTTTAATAATTGAGTACCAATCAGTTTCAATAGTACCTAATAGCTTGTCTTCTTTAGTGGTTGCTGCATTGTTATCAGCAAGGACTGATTGAATCGTGTCCCAAAGAAATTCATCTAAATCAGCAATGCCATCGTTTTTATCAAAATAAATACGCGCTTGTTTATCTGTCTCTTCTACCCAACTGCCTTTAGCAATTGTTAATACTTGTGCCGGTGGGCGGTAATTTGTAGCTTCAGGATTGTTGTCGTATTGACCTACATCCATTTTATAAACTGGGTCTTGAGCTGGTTGAGATAACGACGTTGGTGCTTTTACAGGCTCATGCGTACGATAGTTACGCTCGTCATGTGCCTTATTAATAAATACACTACACCCTGATAAACTTACCAATACACTTACTGCAAGTGCTTTTGGGATCCAATACTGCACAGATATTTCTCCTTAGCATACCCTTTAATTGTTTTAACAAATATATGAGTGGGTAATGCCGATTTGGTTCAGTGTAAAATCAATATTAACTTTACATTTATTATTTGGCTGCCTAAATGCAATAAAGTTCAGCACTTCAACTTAGCAATAAAACTAAGCGCAAATAAGCAAATTTTAGCTATGGTACTTTCCCGTGCCAGTAAAAACAAGAAACACCGCACTTTAAAAGCGCTTAATTAGCGTGTGCTGTAGTTTAGAGCCCTTTTTGTGTTAAACTTCGCCGCCGTGCAACTTCTCGTGTGTATTTTTTGGTGTTGCCAACTCGGTTGATATAATCCAAGTAACAAGGTATTTGAACTCATGACTGCATTTTCAAATCATCAAATTGTTTTAACAGCGATTGGCGAAGACAGACCCGGTATAGTAAGTGAACTAACCCAACTGGTTAGCGATTGCCACTGCAACATTATTGACAGCCGTATTGCTATTTTAGGCTGCGAATTTACCTTCATAATGCTACTAAGCGGCGACATGTCGGCAATAAGCCGCATAGAGCACGTACTGCCCACTAAAGCCATGGAACTTGGCCTGCTAACCATGATGAAGCGCACAGCGAGTCATACTCCTAGCGAATTTTGTGCAGGTTACACCCTAGAATACACAGGCATAGACACCCCTGGCACATTGAGCAAAGTAACGCGCTTTTTTGCCGACAATAATATTAGTATTTGCTCACTTAAGTCAGACACTTATTCCCAAGAAGACAACATTAAAATGCGTTGTGAACTTGAATTCAACATACCTGTTGATGTAGATATAGATCAATTTAAAATTAGTTTTGAGAGCCTTTCTCACACACTAAACGTAGATTATATTTTTAAACGAATTCGTTAAGGATGCTAAACATGAACACAATTAGTCCATTACAAGCTGGCGATACTGCACCCGCTTTTAGCCTACAAAACCAAAACGACGAAACAGTAACATTAAGCGAGCTGTTAAAAGAGCAACAAGTGCTTGTGTACTTTTACCCTAAAGCGTCAACGCCGGGCTGTACTGTACAAGCCGAAAACCTACGCGATGAACAAGCACAGCTTGCTAAATTTAACACCCGCGTTGTAGGTATTAGCCCAGATCCAATTAAGCGCCTTAAAAACTTTGAAACTAAAAAAGAGCTTAATTTTGATTTATTAGCCGATGAAGACCACGCCATTGCAGAAGCATTTGGTGTATGGGGCTACAAAAAGTTTATGGGAAAAGAGTACGATGGTATTCACCGTTTGACGTTTTTAGTAGGCCAAGACGGTAAAATTAAACACCTATTTGATAAGTTTAAGACTAAAGATCACCATCAAGTCGTGTTGGATTATCTTGCAGCAGAATAAGCTAACGGCTGAGTAAGCCAGCAGCTTGGTAAGTTAGCTACCAGCTATTAGACAAATACAGAAAAGCGTTGCTCAAGGGCAACGCTTTTTTTATGCCTATACATTTGCGCTATATAAAACTTAAATAGCAATAGAGTAAATAATTTGTTAAAACTGCCAAAGCACTTATTATTAGCACCTTGCCAATTGGATATTTAAACCTTGAATAAAAGCCTAAAATTTAAACTTTATTTAACTGCATTAATCATCTGTATTATTGGTTTTAACTTTTCAGAACCAAGTATGCAATTTTACTCAAACCCGTTTTATATCGGTAGTTTCGTTTTCGCTATTGCGCTTATAATCTCTGTAATTAATTACGCCTGCCCTGCCTGTAATAAAAACCAAGTAATGCGCTCTATTTCTAGTTATAAGCTTCCCACTAACGATTGTTATAATTGCGGGAAAGAAATTGATGAGAAAAGTAATTAAATAGACGGAGTTATTACTGGAGAGTCTGGTATTCAGGGTTATATAAAATAATAATTTACCGCCTAAACCTTTAGTGTATAAAGGCAGTAAATTAACTTGCTGCTTGAAACGACTAAAATTTAAAACTAAAGACCGTCCCACGTAAGTTCTTTAATTGTTTGATACAATGAGATCAAGTGATGATTGGACATATCCATTAGTGGCTCATACATAAAAGAATTCATATGTATATTTTCTGGAGTCATTAGTACAACTTGGCTAAGCGTTTTTCTAATATTTTTAAAAGTCTCACCTTTATCAATATTTTCTTTCGATAAACGATCATATAGTTTAGCTGTTTGCATACCGTTAATTGGCGTAGTATCAATAATGTGATCTAACATAAATTCTTCAGCTTTTAATCTTATAGCTATTGATAAGGCAACTTTGTTTTCTAATCGAATTTCATCCACACTATCGATTAGAGTTTGAACAACTCTATCAGCAGTTGTATAAATAAAGTCAATAACAGGCATCGCTTTATCTATATTCTCTGAAAGCTGTAGCTCATTCATTGTATTGGATATCATGACTTCTAGGTCGCCAAGCTTAAATTCTTTTGTATTAGATTTTATATGAAGTAAAGACGTCAAATCTAAATAATCGTTGCATTTATTTCCGCTTCTATATTCGACCAAATTACGAACAAAAGGAATCATTGCAATAATAATTTGAGGTATTTCGCCAAAATGCTTTTTCCAGTAATCAAATGGTTCGGTAATAAAATTATCACCGCCACCTATTAAATTGACTGTATTATCATTTTTTTGAGCTATAAAAGAATGCTTTCTTTTACTCCCATTACCTAAGACTCTACTTTGGAATGTTCTATAAAAATCAAAATTATGTGTTAATACTAATAGATTAAAAAGGCTATTTTCAGATAGTTCTTTTAGATATTCGATGATTGCGTATTTATTTTTATAATCAAAGGAATCTGCAATATCATCTATTATAATTAAAGTATTTTGCTCTTTAGCTTCCCTAGCTTTGAATTCAAATATAACGTAAAGCAAATACATTGCTCGTCGCTCACCTACAGATAAAAAATTTAGTGAATTGAGCTGCCCTCGATCAAATTTAACTGGCTGATCACTACCTTTTTGAAAAGTGAATACTATATTTGGTGCAATAGTTCCAAGTATGGCATTAGATTGGTTTTCAATACTTATTGAAAAGTTAACATGAAACCTTTCTTTAAATACCTCTGTAGCCTCGTGCCAAAGAGTTTTCTCAGTTTCAGCTTCAGCCTCTATTGCCGCCAACTCTGATTTACCTGCATCAAATAAGGCTAATAAATTATCGAAAAGTACTTTTTTTTCAATATAGTATGAACACCAAATTATTTTTTTGAAATTTTGAATATCATTTAATTCAGTTGAAATCTCAGGGCAATCTTCTAGTAATTCTTGAAATGCCTTTACAGGAGCAACACCTTGAATAATTTTTTGTGATATAACTTTTAAATTACCATCACCTAAAATAGTTTCTTTTTCATGTTCGATTGCTACCTCTAATTCTGCAAGAGAATTTAGAGGCTCCCCATTTCCATTAAGCAACACTTTGTGTTCAGCTTCAAAGAATTTTTCTTTTTTCAATGAACTAATTATGGTGCTAGCTTTAACTGGATTAAAACCATTTTTCTTAAATATAGGTGATCTTTCGATCAAGTCGTTATATCTGTCTGTATAATCAGCAATACCTGATTTAATAGTCTCATCTGACAATAATTCTGTAACTTTTGGGTCAAATATCTTTGTATATGGCAGTTTCGAGTACGAGTCATTTCCTATATTAGCTAATTGGAGAAACCTTATAGATTCAAATAGGTCGGGGAGACCTAGGTCGCTTTTTATTGTACTTTCTAATTCTTCTTTTTTTACTTTTGATACTTTATTTAATTCAGTAATTAACCTTTTTTTCGCATCTAATATATCTTTATAGACTTTATCATAAACCGTTTTCATTTCTTGGTTCACTAATAAGGTTGATAAATTTTTCGAATCAAAACTAGGGCTAAATGGCTCAACTACCAATATATTTTCAGCATTAATATTCGTACCATCTGATTTTATCTCGAAGAAAGGAGTTTTTTCATAAACTAATTCTTCTGGTACTTTTCCTTCCGATATTTTTAAAAAAGTTTTTGCTAATGAGGTTTTCATCACTCCATTTGGTGCATATATCAGATTCGCATTTACACCTTCAAAGCTAAGTGTTTCGTTTAGTTGCTCTATTCCGTAACAATTTTCGAGATTTATAGATAGGGTTTTCATTTGCTTTCCTTAGCCTTAAATACAATAAATAATCATTTTCTAATAAATATATCAATATTTTGTAATTTTATACTGGTATTCACTTTAAAAGATCTCACTACTCAATTTAGTTGAGTCTCTAGATATTCGCTCAAGTAAATCTCAACCACAATAGATAGAAGAAGTTATTAATAAAATAATTGGGCTAAAGGTTATTACTTTGGGATAAAATTTACTGTGTCGGATGGCGCTTCGCTTATCCGACCTACGTTTTCAAATATATAATGCGGGGTTATTAGGGGCGTGGATATTGGAGGTTCGTTGGGTTTCGCTACGCTCTACCCAAACTTTTATCTCTTCTTGATGAATGTTTGCCTTAAATTTTTACGCAGACAAAAATGGCGTTGCCTGAGCGCTCTGCCCATGGGGTTATTTTGTCGTAGTCATGTTCAAATATGTGGATTTCGAAGTACGGCTTTAAGGCTTCTTTCAGCTCGGTATAACTAAAAGCAACCATTGGGTGCTCGTCGTGCCATACGAGTGTTTTATCTGCGGTGGTTTTTTCTATGCTGAGTTTTAATAACTGTTTACTGCCGCTGCCACTGTAATGCCAGCCAGAGCGAAATGTGAAGAAGCTATTTTCGCTTGTTGCTGTGTGCTCTACAAATGAATCGCTGTCGATTTTGTTTTTATCAACCGTGTTAAAACAAAATATTCCACCCACGTTTAATGCATTGTGTACGCTAGCAAGGCACTCTTTTAACTTATTAATACCGTCGCAGTAATGGATTGAATACAAAAAGCAGGTAATTAAATCCACGTGCTCAGTTACCTTAAATTCACTCATATTTTGCAATGAAAATTGCGCTTCTGGGCAACGAATTTGTGCTTTATCGAGCATTGGCTGGTTTAAATCAAGCCCACTACTTTTATAGCCGTAGTCAATAAAGTGGCGTACATGCGGGCCGGTGCCACATGCTAAATCGAGATGGGTATTTGCGCCATTACCAAAAATTTGGTGCAGCCTGTGAATAGAATTGCTTTGGGCTTGATAATCTATATCTGCGCACATTAAGTCGTAGTAATCATAAAGGTCGGTGTAGAGTGCATTTGCGGACATATAAGCCTAGTGGTAAGTAGTAGAATATTTTTAAGTCGCGCATAGTAAACTAATTAGCACAATTAACGAAGAAGATATGAGCTTTAGGGTAGATGTAATCTTAGGTTATAAAGTTCAGGCTATAAAGTACAGGGTTGTCGGATGGCGCTTCGCTTATCCGACCTACGTATTTAAATATTATAGAGCGTTGTTGTAAAACGGTGTGGAATTGGAGGTTCGTTGGGTTTCGCTACGCTCTACCCAACCTACGTACTATAACTTTAAGCTGGCTTTAACTAATTCCTAAATACTTATGTACTTGTATTGATAGGCGCCAGTTTTTGGCAATGCAAGTGTCGATTGCTAATTTGGTTGCTGATACTTTTTGGCTAATTGGCTGCAAATAAACAAGCTTAGGATTAACGCCTGTTTTAGCAAATAACTCTTCAAGCTCTTCTACATGCTTTTGCATGGCAACGGGGTGTTTTATCTCGTTTGCACGCTTCATAGTGCTGGTAAGTACTTCATAACCACCGCGCATATTGATTTTTGGCGATACCGTTACCCATGTTTGCTCTGGGGCGAGTATTTCAAACGTGCCGCTGGTTTCTATTTGTGTACTAAAGCCGTGTTCGTGTAATAAGTTACATACTGGATTTAAGTCGAACATACATGGCTCGCCGCCGGTAATTACTACGTGCTTTGCGGTATAACCACGTGATTGAAATAACGCTAAAATTTGCTCTGCACTGGCGTTAGCCCAATGATCTGAGTCGGCCTTTTTTTCTACGGTTTCGTCCAGTGATACTTTATATACATTATCAACATCCCACGTTTGCTTGGTGTCGCACCAAGAGCAGCCTACAGGGCAACCTTGCAGACGTAAAAATATTGAGGGTGTGCCAGTAAAGCTAGCTTCACCTTGAATGGTTTCAAACACTTCATTAATTTTGTACAAAAGAGATCTCACTTACTACCTAGCAGCCAAATTGCTACTATTAAAAAACCAAAAAGCGCTGTGCAAAAATTGTTATTTAAGCTGCGGCCGTGTAGTATATCGCGCCCTGATATAAACCTCTATTAAAACTAAGAGCAAAACAGATATGACGCAAAAAGTAGTTGTTATTTATTCCGGCGGTATGGACTCATTTACCGTATTAAATAAAGCCCTGCAACAAGGCCATGATGTATATGCCCTATCATTTGACTATGGTCAGCGTCATGTAAAAGAGCTTAAAGTGGCGGCAAGTGTGTGTGAAAAATTAAACGTTCCACACAAAATTGTTGATATTTCGGCGATTAACCAACTTATTGGTGGCTCATCACTTACTGATGACATTGATGTGCCTGAAGGCCATTACGAAGAAGAAAGCATGAAAAGTACGATTGTACCTAATCGTAATATGATTTTGCTTTCGCTTGCTGTTGGTTACGCGGTATCACTTAAAGCTGGCCAAGTTTATTACGGCGCTCACTCTGGGGATCATGCTATTTACCCTGACTGCCGTCCTGAATTTGTGCAAAAAATGGATGATGTGTGTCGTATTGCAAATTACGACGCTGTAGAAATTTTTAGCCCATACTTAAACAATACTAAAATTGGTATTTTAACCGACGGTATTGAAATGGGTTTAGATTACAGCCAAACGTGGACTTGTTATAACGGCCGTGAAAAGGCCTGTGGTAAATGTGGCGCGTGCCAAGAACGTCTTGAAGCATTTGCACTAAATAACATTACAGACCCGTTAGAATACGAATAAGCACCAATTAATTAGTAGTACAATTGCTGTAAACAAAAAAGGCTATCATCGATAGCCTTTTTTGTTTAATTTTAACGAGTTGATATAAATTACAACCAGCGTTTTACGCGCGCTTTGTAAGCGGTAAACTCTTCGCCAAATAATTTAGTGAGCGCACGCTCCTCGGGTATTATTTGAAAAAACGTTAAATACGCAATAAACCCTATAATACATAAAAGTGCCCACAAGGAACTTAACCAAATACCCCACCCTGCTAAAATAAATGCAAAACCTACGTACATTGGGTTACGCGAAATCCGATAAATACCGCTAGTAATAAGTTTTGACGCTTGCTCAGGTTTATTAGGGTTTACAGTGGTGTTTGCTATTTTAAAACTCACCACCCCTGCAATACAAAAAACACAGCCTATAATGACCAAACTTGTTGCTAAGTAGGTAATAAATGCGGTGAAATCAATAACACTGTAATGCGCAATAAGCGCCATTATGCCTGCAAAAAACAGCACAACAATAACGGGAGGTATTTTATTATTTAACATGGCAACTCACTGTATTGGCTAAAGTATGTTTATTATATGGAGACACTGACGTTATTAAACAATATCTAAAGTGTATAAATGATGAACACGCTCAAAGCTGAGCTTAAGTAAAGTATACAAATTAAGTTACAATTGTCAGCTTTATCAAAAGCGCTTAAAGGTTATACTTTGTCCATAAACGAATAATAAAATGATAAGGAATGAGATTATGTCTGGAACTACGATGATTGTACTTATTGTGCTAATTTCGGTTGGCTCAGGAGTGGTTTACGATATGTATAAAAAGCATCTTGAGTTTAAGCATAAAATGCAAAACAACAACAGCGATGCCCATAAACAATTAGCTGAAACAAATGCACAAGTGCTTGCATTAAAAGAGCGTGTACAAACACTTGAGGCTATTGTTACTGATTCAAGCTTTAGTGTTAAAGATGAAATTAATAAGCTTTAAATTGTTATAAATAATTTGGATATAAATGCGCGTTTTCTGGCTGCTCAATACCATGTGCAGCTAAAAAACCACCAATAGCTTGCCCGCAGCCCTGTGGTGCTCGCCCGCTGTCTATCTCAAAGTTTAACTGGTTAGCATGTTGCTTACCCATAGAGCAAAGCCCTACGGTACTTGGCGAGCGCATAGCGATACTTAAGTTACCTATTTGTTCAACCACAACGTGCTTACTAAAGCGCGCAAAACCTTTGTACTTAAATTGCTCGTTTACGTAGTCATTACTTGTGGCTACTAATGCTGTAATTAAGGCGTGTAAAAAGCTATTAGCGGATGGATCTGCTGTTAAAAACGCGATTGTTTTTTTATTAAACTCGCTAAGTTGGCAATCTTCACACAACAGCTCAACAGTATATAAATGTTGCTCGGCTATTTGCTGCTGGCTCTTAAGCTCAATACTTTTTCCTGCAAATACAATACGTTTAAGCACTTCATCAACACGGCTTTCAGCACTTTCACTTTTAACAAGCTCAGGGTTTTGCGCCATTACCGGTAAGTCGTGATGGTTATTAAATGGCGTACTTGTTGCGCCGCTTTGCATTAACTGAAAAAGCTCTCTTACTTCATGTTCACGCGCTACTTTTAACGCTAAAAATGCAGTTTGAATAAGCTCTGAAGTAGGTAAGTTTTCCTCTACTATCCAGCGTCTGCCAAATAATAGCTTTTTAGCTTTGCCTTCATTTGCAGATGCGCTTTTTTGG
Source organism: Pseudoalteromonas sp. SWXJ133 (assembly GCF_015864365.1). Taxonomy (NCBI): domain Bacteria; kingdom Pseudomonadati; phylum Pseudomonadota; class Gammaproteobacteria; order Alteromonadales; family Pseudoalteromonadaceae; genus Pseudoalteromonas; species Pseudoalteromonas sp. SWXJ133. The sequence continues at coordinate 35,756 of NZ_JADYXJ010000014.1, read as the reverse complement.
TAGTTATCTGGGCTCAGCACTGCTACTTGCAGGTAAATTTCTTCACCTTTTTGTGCAGCAAGCACTCTAAAGTGAGCCGAAAACTCTATACTCTCAAGCACTTCGTTTACGCTTTCAAGCGTGTGCTTGTAACGTAAAAAATGTTGTGGCACCACCCAGCTACTATTAGCCAATTGCACAAGGGGTGCGTAAGAAATAGGTTGCTCGTAACTGTGTTGCCATTTTTGCTCATTGCTAAGCAAATGATTAATGTGACTCTTGTTATCTGACATAAATAAACCAAATAAACTCGCGTTGTGCGATATAAACTATGAACACATTACGTCGTCAATGTCGTAATTAGATCACATGTACGCCCTACTTTCGGGCTTTTTTAACTATCGGTGAGTTCTTGATAGTCTGTTATAACTTTTTGATAGTATGGCTTATCTTTATTGAACATTTTATTATAATGATTTATGAGTTGCCGCTGGTACATAGCGTGTTCTGCACTAGCAAAGTCCCACATTTTATTGCCGGTATGACTAATCTCATTATTGCTACTAAAGCTCACTTCAATCACTTCATAAAAACGTTTGTTGTCGTAAACTATTTGCTCACTTACAAGTCCTAAACCTAATTGCTTTAAACCGACTCGCAACTTATAAGTGTGATGCACGGGGCACAAAATAAACCGAACATTATTTAAATGCTCACTTACGTTATTAGCAGTGATTTGTTGTATTAAACTTAACAACAGCTCACCGCCAACACCTGCGATTACAACTACTTGGCTTTTACTTTGAGTAACTTCAATTTTGCCTACATCCTGACATAAGACCTGCCACTGCGGATTTTTATTACAGGTTTTTTGTAATTTATTAATAGATGATAATTGCGTTTCTAGGTCGTTCATTAAAGTGGCGACTATATCTACAAAAATAACCTGGTTTGCAGCTGCGCGTTTTAATAGCGCCATGCCTAAATAACCATGGTCGCAGCAGCAATCCCAAATAATATCGTGATGCTGCGAAATTAATGTATCAATGGCAGTTAGGCGTTTGCTGAGCTTCATTTAATCAGCAGATTGTGACGTTTTGTAGATAAGTGCTTTTAAGCTTCTGTCGCTGTCTACTTCAATAAAACGCTCGGTAGGGGCTAGGCGCTCAACAAATTCAATTGCGCCTTGGGTGTGCTCGTTTATTAACGCTTTAAACGCATCTTCGCTAAGCTCTGGGCTATTAGCACACAATAACAATTGTGTGGTATCGCAAAGTAGCTCTGGCAACCTGCGCAGCACTTTTTGATAGTCTTTAGTTAAAATAAAGCTGCCTTTTTGAAAGCTTGGCGGATCAACTATTATTAAGTCAAACGGGGCTGCTTTTTTTAGTTTTCCAAACGACTTTAAAATATCGTGAGGTAAAAAACTTACGCCGCGCTCAAAACCGTTTAGTTGATGGTTTTGCTTACCGACTTTAAGAACACCTTTGCTCATATCCATATTCATTACATGATCTGCCCCGCCTTGCATGGCTGCAAGCGAAAACCCACATGTATACGAAAATAAGTTAAGCACTTTGCCATGCTTACTATTAGCCATTACAAACTCACGGCCGCTGCGCATATCGGGAAATATTCCAGTATTTTGACGGCTCTGTAAATCAACCAAAAAACGAATGCCGTTTTCGGTTACAACATGCGGATTAGGTAATTGCCCATAAACCACGGTGTTTTGGCTTTGTACGCCAGCGCGTTGCTGATACACAAGTGACGTAATAAGCTCTGGCTGGTTTTTTTGTGCCCACTGCCACACAACATCGGTAAGCTCGCTTAGTGTTTGCTCGTCAATTTCGTCGTACGAAACCAAAAACAAACTTGGCGGATAAAAGTCTAAATTAATATGACTTAACGCCTCAACACTATGGCCACGGCCATGAAAAACACGGCACAGTTCATTTTTTAAAATTGGCGCATCTTCAAGCGCAGTAATAAGAGGAGTAAAGTTTGCTGTCATTTTTAATTAATCAACTGTTGTTGTAGTTCATGTATTTCATCGCGAACAGAGCCCGCTTTTTCAAATTCTAGATCGCTTGCGTATGCATGCATTTTGGTTTCAAGCTGCTTAATTTGCACTGTAATTTCTTTCGCACTAAGTACCTTTTTAGAATCTTTACGAACAAGTCTAAGGTTATCTTTAGGGCCGGCTTCTTCGCCTACATCCATCGCATCAAGAATCTTTTTGGCTAGTGAATGCGGTTCAATACCGTGTTCAATATTATAAGCATGCTGAATTTCGCGTCTGCGCGCTGTTTCGTCCATGGCCTTAGCCATCGATTTTGTGATTCTGTCGCCATATAAAATAGCGCGACCATCTAAGTGACGTGCAGCACGACCAATGGTTTGAATAATTGAACGCGCTGAGCGTAAAAAACCTTCTTTATCGGCATCAAGTATGGCTACTAGCGCCACTTCTGGCATATCTAGGCCTTCTCGAAGTAAGTTAATACCCACTAACACATCAAACACGCCCGCACGTAAATCACGAATAATTTCAACGCGCTCAACCGTGTCTATGTCTGAATGTAGGTAACGCACTTTTACGTCGTGCTCACTTAAGTAATCGGTTAAATCCTCCGACATACGTTTGGTCAAAGTGGTTACAAGTACGCGTTCGCCCTTCTCTACACTTTTATAAATTTCTGATAGGAGGTCGTCTACCTGATCGCCCACTGGGCGCACTTCAATAAGTGGATCGAGCAGCCCAGTTGGGCGAATTACTTGCTCTGCGATTGCGCCCACACAACGGTCTAACTCAAAGTCGCCTGGCGTTGCCGATACATAAATTGTTTGTGGTGAAATAGCTTCAAATTCTTCAAAGCGCAGCGGCCTGTTGTCCATTGCTGAGGGCATTCTGAAGCCATATTCAACTAAGTTTTCTTTTCGGCTTCTGTCGCCTTTATACATTGCGCCAATTTGCGATACGGTTACGTGCGATTCATCAATAATCATCAATGCGTCGTCTGGGAGATAATCAAGTAACGTAGGCGGCGGATCGCCCGGCGTACGGCCCGATAAATAGCGGCTGTAGTTTTCTATACCAGAGCAATAACCTAGCTCTCGCATCATTTCTATATCGTATTGCGTACGCTGTGTTACGCGTTGCTCTTCTACTAATTTATTAGCACTGAGTAACTGGGCTCTTCGATCTTTTAGTTCTTCTTGTATTTTATCGATAGCACCGAGTATTTTTTCACGCGGGGTAACGTAGTGTGTTTTTGGATAAATAGTGGTGCGTATTATATGCTTCTCGACGGCGCCAGTAAGCGGGTCAAAAATACTTAAGCGCTCTATTTCGTCATCAAACATTTCTACGCGAATTGCGAAAGTGCTAGATTCTGCAGGGAATATATCAACCACTTCACCACGTACACGATATGTACCACGGCTAAAATCTATATCGTTGCGGGTGTATTGTATTTCGGCAAGGCGACGTAACATGTCGCGTTGGTCTACTTTTTCGCCCACTTTTAAAAGTAGCATCATTTTCATGTACGATTTAGGGTCGCCCAAACCATAAATAGCCGATACCGACGCCACAATAATGGTGTCGCGGCGCTCGAGCAGTGCTTTGGTCGCACTTAAACGCATTTGTTCTATATGCTCGTTTATCGAGGCATCTTTTTCAATAAATGTGTCGCTAGATACAACATAGGCTTCTGGCTGGTAGTAATCGTAATACGATACAAAATACTCAACCGCATTTTTAGGGAAAAACTCTTTCATTTCTCCGTATAGCTGCGCGGCAAGCGTTTTATTGTGCGCCATTATTATTGTCGGACGGTTTAAATCGTTAATAATATTAGCCATGGTAAAGGTTTTACCTGTACCGGTGGCACCTAATAAAGTTTGGTGTGCAAGGCCTGCTTCTAATCCTTCGCATAGCTGCTTAATCGCTGTGGGCTGATCGCCTGCTGGTTTAAAATGTGATTTTAACTGAAAATGGTCGCTCAATTATTGCACTCCTGTAACGATTCGCCGCTCAGCGCTTCTAGTTTTTTCATAAACCATTTGTATGCCACTATTGCTGTAAATAAGTTACCTAAAGCAGCGCCAATAAATAGCCCTAATAATCCGGCTATTTCGTTGCCTACATAAGCAAATGGTACATAAAATATGAATAACCGAATGACACTTAATACCAATGCATACATTGGTTTGTGTAAAGCATTAAACGATGAATTTGATAATATGATCACCCCTTGTAAGCCATAGCTTAGCGGGATGGTATAAATAAAGAGTTTAATTACATCTATTACGGCTTGTTCTTTACCAAATAATTGGCTTATAACACCTGAAAATGCAATGAGTAATACGTAAATGGCAAATTGCCATACCATTACAAACTTTAGTGTGCCGGTATACGCTTCTTTAACGCGGCATAATTTGCCAGCGCCAAAGTTTTGGCTAACAAATGGCGGTAATGTCATCGATAGTGCAAGCACTAATATACTTGCAATAGATTCTATTCGACTTCCCACTCCAAATGCAGCTACGGCCTCTGGCCCGTGATGCGCAACCATAGCGGTCATTACGGCCATTGCAACCGGTGTAAGCATGTTTGCGCCGGCAGCAGGCAAACCAATTTTTAATATTTTACGAATAGCGCCAGTCACTGTTTGCTTGCCTGCTTTTAGGCTCAACAAGCGTTTTTTAACCGCTAATATATATAAAATAATAACCACAGCAACCGACCATGCAATAACGCTTGCTATAGCCGCGCCTTGAATACCTAACGCTGGTACTGGCCCAAAACCAAATATCAGTATAGGGTCGAGTACGGCGTTTATCAGCCCTGCTCCACCCATTACTATACTTGGCGTTTTTGTATCGCCACTGGCCCGCAGTACCGAGTTACCAATCATTGGAGTTATTAAAAATACACTACCGATAAACCATATATTCATGTATTCGTGTATTAACGGCAATACTTGTGCGCCCGCTCCTAGCAAAGTAAATATGGGGTCAATCAGTAAATACCCAACAGATGACAACACAATAACCAGAACCACACCAACCATTAAAGAAATACTGGCGTCAAAACGCGCTTCATCTATTTTATTACTACCGAGCGCTTTTGCTATTACCGCCGATGTACCGATCCCCAGCCCTATTGCTAAGCTAATAACGGTAAAGGTAACCGGAAATGTAAAGCTCACCGCTGCAAGCGGCTCAGTGCCTAGTAAACTTATAAAGAATGTATCGACAATATTGAACATCATTAGCGTGATCATGCCGAATATCATCGGGATGGTCATCGTCTTTAATGTGGGCAAGATGGGATCGTTTAGTAAATCTGGGCTAGTCTGGGATTTTGAAATTGCGCGCATGAAATAAATAGGCCTCTTTTACTGAACGAATCATTTTAAAGCATCAAGGCAGTTCAAGCCACGGATTTATCACTACAATTGAAGTAATTAAAGAAGTAAAGATTCGAAAAAATAGTAAAACTTAGTTTTTGCATCTTTTTGTTAAAATAGAGCCTAAACACACCAAAAACCAATTAAAACACATTTTTATAACTTTTATTACAAACACCCAGTGATATATGATGCTTTTTTACACAAAGGTACTGCTTGGTTTATCGTTACGAAAAAATTCGTTCATCGAGTTACATCTTTTAGCCATCAAAAGCTAACTTGCTGTTTTACAATGAATTAAAAATAGTGATTTAAAAGCTTGAAATCGTTGTAGCACCCTAAACCATTGGTGCCGATGATGTTCTTAAAGTTTCATAAACAGAGTTATCCACAGAAACCGTGGATAACTCATTCAAACCCGCATTTATAAAGGCTTTGAGAGAGCCTCCATTTTCGATGATATCCAACCAATTGACCATTTGTTAATTGTGGCATTTTTATAAACTCACGCTAAAAACTGTAGCTCACCAATTTTTCTTCTTAACATAGTTGTACGTTAGGTATAAAAAAACGTTTAATACAAAGTTAAGTTATTGATTGCTCTATTTTTGAACGGATAAAACAAATACCTATTTTATACATAGTAATTAGATCACAATTTAGATCAAAAAATTTTTCTGTGAATATACGCATAGGCATATTTCTAGAAAATTAAAACAAAAAACGAATTAAATACGAAAAATATCGCTAAGTAAAAAATGAGTTTTTATGTTTTTGAGTTGTCTTTTAATAACAAGCGACTTTAATACCGTGTTTAATTTAACCAATTTGATGGTTCAGCAATAATAAAAGTTGTGTTGTTATTCTTAAATTCCCAAAAAAATAACTTTAATAGAGCTATAAAACACGCAGATCGAACACAAAAACAACGAATAAACCTCTTTTTTCAATTTATGACTTTTATATGTTGACACTTAGCGGCTCGGTCATTAATATTTCGCCCCGTTGAAAGGCAAGACGCTTCCCCCTTAGCTCAGTTGGTTAGAGCGACGGACTGTTAATCCGCAGGTCCCCCGTTCGAGTCGGGGAGGGGGAGCCAAGTTTTTCAACCATAAACGATTCCCCCTTAGCTCAGTTGGTTAGAGCGACGGACTGTTAATCCGCAGGTCCCCCGTTCGAGTCGGGGAGGGGGAGCCAAGTTTATGTTTATGATGTAGTTCCCCCTTAGCTCAGTTGGTTAGAGCGACGGACTGTTAATCCGCAGGTCCCCCGTTCGAGTCGGGGAGGGGGAGCCAAATCATCATAATAATATCACTACTTTAGTTCCCCCTTAGCTCAGTTGGTTAGAGCGACGGACTGTTAATCCGCAGGTCCCCCGTTCGAGTCGGGGAGGGGGAGCCAATTCTAAGAATTCCATAGACATCTCATACTAATTCCACTACCCTTTCGTATATAACTAAAGCATTAGATTTTTATTTAATGCGTTGTACTTAGTTTATTAATCAAGGACTTCATTCCTTCCCTTTTGAATTATAAAAGACCGAAATAATGGCTGGATTTAAAAAACTTATTTTTATACAAATAATATCATGGTTATTGTGTGTTGCAGCAGGAAGCTACCTCATATCTATAAGCTTTGATACTGCGGTAAGCGATGCTCAAAAAAATGCACAAGCTACTGTTACTAAATATGTTAATGACCTTTCTTTAAACGAAATCTCTGCTCAAAACTTAAAACAATCAATTGCAGATGGTAAAACGTTTTCAAGCTTTACTCTAAGAGATTACCAAGGTGCTGAGGTATTTAGCATTAACCCCCCTACTCAATTACCAATGTTTGCTGACTTTGTACTATCGAGTTTTAACTCAGCACGCCCTCAGTTTGCAGTAAACAGCGCTAGAGATATAAAAGTCGAATTTGTGCTTAATATTGAACATTTAGCTACGCAACTCCAAACATCTCTTTTTATTGTTATTTTTATTTCTGCCATTTTAGTTATTATTCCAATAATTTTAATGAAATCTATTTTTTACCATTTAAATAAAAATATAAGCACAACGGTTGCTGACATTATCGATATTTATATCAATCAAAACCATGTTGATAATGATTTAGAAACAGTATTAGATGGCACTCGATTGAAAAAAATGGGGAAAGATTTAGTACCTAGCTTTAATCGTTTATCTCACTTTTTGAAAAACAAAAACGAAGATTTACAAAACGCAGCAATGAGTATTAAACATGAAGCGTACAAAGATGTAATTACTTCACTTGGTAATCGTAATATGTTTGTTGAGTATTACGAAAAACACGTTGAAAACAGTCAGCAAAGCACATTTGGTTCTTTAGCTATGGTTCGTTGTAGCGAGTTACAAGCTATAAACCAAAGCCGTGGTTATCAAAAAGGTGACGAATATATAAAAGGTGTTGCCGATATTATTAAACATATATGTGGCACTTACACTAACAGTCAAGTATTTCGGTTGAACAGTTCTGACTTTGCTGTGGTACTACCCCATATCCCTTTAAAAGAAGCAGAACGCTTTGGTGAAAACTTACAATCACGTTTTACCCAGTATCAGCAAAATCAAGAGCTAAGCTCAGTGGCTAATACGGGTATTGTAGGTTACGAAAAAGGTAAGCCTTTAGGTGAACTGCTTTCTGTTGTTGATAATGCGATGAGCATGGCGCAATCAAAACAAGTAAACGCTTGGCACGTACAACGCGAGACCGATTTAGCTAATAATATGAGCGCTGGTTTTGGTAATCAAAACTGGCGTAAGGTCATTAGCGAGGTAATTGAAGCTAAGCGTGTACACTTGGTAGTGCAAAACATTATGCCACTTGGTAAAAGTATAAAAGCCTACGCTGAAATACAGGTTCGATTTAAAACAGAAGACAATCAAGTGCTGCCTACAGCTTCCTTTCTAGCGATGGCCGAAAAGCTTGGTATGGCAATAGAAATTGATCGCCTGATAATCGACTCTTCTCTAGAAAAAATTAAAAGCCGTAACTTGTCTGAAAAGTTTTTTGGCTTAAACGTAACTGCCTCAAGCGCGCACAATGACCAGTTTGTTATTTGGTTAGAACGTCGATTATTAAAAGATACGCATATTGCATCTAAACTAGTATTTGAAGTAAGCGAATTTGGCTTACAACAAAATATTAAAGCCAGTAAGCGCTTTATTGATATGGTGCACCGCGTAGGTGCCCGCGTAACAGTTGAACGTTTTGGTGTTGGTTTAACCTCATTTAAGTTTTTCCGCGATTTAAAACCTGATTTTATTAAAATGGATGCAAGTTACACTCGCGGCCTAGAAGACGATAAAAACAATCAGTACTTTATGCGCTTAATGGTCGATTTAGCCCACCGCATCGGTGTTAGCGTATTTGCTGAAGGTGTTGAGAGCCAAGAAGAAAAACACATTATAGAAACGTTGTGTTTAGATGGCGTTCAAGGTTATTACATAGAAAAACCTAAAGACATTTAACTAGTTTTCAATTAATACAAAAAAGAGCATTCGTTGCTCTTTTTTTTGTTTCTGCTATTTGACTAATTCCTTACATCAAAATCACATTAATTTTACAGCCTTGTGATCAATATGTTTGTCCTTGCGTTTATTTAACTGATAACGACTCGCAAATGTTGTTTATCGGGGCAGAAAAAAGGATAATACGCAGGACTTTAATAGCGTGAGGCACACATGACAGAATATGTCTTGTTATTGATCGGAACAGTTCTGGTTAATAACTTTGTATTAGTACAATTTTTAGGCTTATGTCCGTTTATGGGCGTATCAGGTAAGCTTGATACGGCGATTGGTATGTCTTTGGCAACCACGTTTGTGCTTACCCTTGCCTCTGTAACTAGCTATTTAGTTAATCAGTATATTTTAATCCCTCTGGATATCGCCTTTTTACGCACCATGAGCTTTATTTTAGTGATTGCCGTTGTAGTGCAATTTACCGAAATGGTTGTGCGTAAAACAAGCCCTACTCTATATCGTTTATTAGGCATATTTTTACCGCTGATCACCACTAACTGTGCGGTATTAGGCGTGGCTTTATTAAATATCAAAGAAGATCATTCGTTTTTACAATCTGCGGTGTATGGTTTTGGTGCTGCGGTTGGGTTTTCTTTAGTGCTTGTATTGTTTGCAGCACTACGAGAACGTTTAGCAGCTGCTGACGTTCCTACGCCTTTTAAAGGCGCCTCTATTGCAATGATCACTGCAGGCTTAATGTCGATGGCGTTTATGGGTTTTACTGGATTAGTGAAGTTTTAATATGACCTTGTTTTATGCCTTGATAGCGATTGGTTCGCTAGCACTCATTTTTGGACTTATTTTAGGGTTTGCAGCAATTCGCTTTCGCGTTGAAGGTAACCCTATTGTTGAGCAAATTGATACTATTTTGCCGCAAACTCAATGCGGACAGTGTGGCTACCCGGGTTGTCGCCCTTACGCCGAAGCCATAGCCAATGGCGATGAAATAAATAAATGCCCACCGGGCGGCGAATCAACCATGAAAAAGCTTGCCGGCTTAATGGGTGTTGATGAAAAACCACTTGCCGGTGGCGAGCAAGCAGAACCTATAAAAACAGTGGCTTATATTCGCGAAGATGAATGTATTGGCTGTACCAAATGTATTCAAGCCTGCCCGGTTGACGCCATTTTGGGCGCAACTCGTCAAATGCACACTGTGTTAATTGATGAATGTACTGGCTGTGATTTATGTGTTGAGCCTTGCCCTGTAGATTGCATTGATATGCTACCTGTAGCCGAAACTAAACAAAACTGGAAATGGCAGCTAGATGCTATTCCTGTTACACAAATAGATTAGAGGTTTGAGTGGACAAGTTACTTGAACAAATAAAAAAAGGCACCGTGTGGGCATTTCCTGGCGGCATACACCCACCACAACAAAAATCACTCTCTAATAGTGCGAGTATCACTCGCCTACCTTTGCCCGACAAACTCATTGTTGCGCTTAAGCAACACATAGGCGCAAACGGTAAGTTACTGGTAGAAAAAGGCCAACACGTCTTAAAAGGCCAACCACTTACAGCGCCTGCTGCTAACTGGTCGGTACCTGTGCATGCGCCAAGCTCTGGCGTGGTTACTGATATTGCACCTATGCCATCAGCACATCCATCGGCCCTACCTGAACTAAGTGTTATTATTGAACCAGACGGCAAAGACGAATGGGTAGATCTAAATAAAAATAAAAGCCCTGCTGAGCTTAGTCATGACGAGCTTATAAATATTATTCACCAAGCCGGTATTAGCGGTATGGGTGGTGCTGGTTTTCCTACTTATGTAAAAGCAGATACCAAGCAACCTATCGAATTTTTGATTGTAAATGCTGTTGAGTGCGAACCTTATATTACTGCCGATGACGTTTTAATGCGCGAACACGCTAAAGAAGTTATCCAAGGCATTGAAATAATGCAGCAACTTTTAAACCCAACACTGTGCATTGTGGGTATAGAAGATAACAAGCCTGAAGCTATTGCAGCAATGAAGCAAGCAGCTGAGCATAACTCAAAAATTATTATTCAAACGGTGCCAACTATTTATCCATCTGGCGGTGAAAAGCAATTAATTAAATTACTTACTAACCGTGAAGTTCCTAGCATTGGTATTCCAGCCGATATTGGTATTTTAGTGCATAACACCGGGACTTTGTTTGCCGTACAACAAGCCGTTTATGAAGGTAAACCACTCATTGAACGTATAGTTACGGTAACAGGTAACACTATTCATAAGCCTGGGAATGTATGGGCACTACTTGGCACTGAAATAAAGCATTTACTTGATTGCCAAGGTTTCTCGCCTGTACCGCAGCAAAGTGTTGTGATGGGCGGCCCAATGATGGGCTTTACGCTACCCACAGTACGTATTGGCATAGTTAAAACAACTAACTGTATTTTAGCGCCTGATCATAAAGAGCTAGCGGAGCCCGGCCCTGAAAAAGCCTGTATACGTTGTAGTGCTTGTGCTGATGCTTGCCCTGCTTCTTTATTACCACAGCAATTGCAGTGGTTTGCTAAATCAAAAGAGTACGACAAGCTACAAGAGCATAATTTATTTGACTGTATTGAGTGTGGTGCTTGTGCATATGTGTGCCCAAGCGAAATCCCTCTTGTACAGTACTACCGTATAGCCAAAGTTGAAATTAAAGAACAACAAGCTGACAAAATTAAAGCCGACAGAGCAAAAGAGCGTTTTGATGCACGAAAAGAGCGTTTAGATCGCGAGCAAGAAGAACGTCAAAACCGCCACAAACGTAAACCTGCCGCTAAATCTGCTGACGAAAAGCAAAAAGTAGCAGAGGCACTAGCCCGCGTTAAAAATAAATCAGATAACGGCGATGAAAAATCAGCTGTTGCAGCCGCTATTGCACGCGCTAAAGCTAAAAAGCTAGGCGATCAATCTGCTGAATTAGAACCTGACAACAGCGAAGTAGCAAAAGAGCGCGCACTACGTAAAGAACAAGCGCGTAAATATAAAGAGCAAAAATCTCAAACAGATGAATCGGCCGATACTGTACCCGTTGATGATAAAAAATCAGCAGTCGCTGCAGCCATTGCCCGCGCTAAAGCTAAAAAAGCAGCACAAGCATTAGATAACGCTGAACAAACAGTAAGTGAAGAGCCACAAAACGATGCCCCTGTTGATGATAAAAAATCAGCGGTAGCTGCGGCCATTGCTCGTGCTAAAGCCAAAAAGGCAGCACAAGCATTAGATAACGCTGAGCAAACCGTGAGTGAAGAGCCACAAAGCGATGCCCCTGTTGATGACAAAAAAGCAGCGGTAGCGGCGGCCATTGCTCGTGCAAAAGCTAAAAAAGCGGCTAAAGCATTAGATGGCGCTGAGCAAACCGTGAGTGAAGAGCCACAAACTGATGCCCCTGTTGATGACAAAAAAGCAGCCGTAGCGGCGGCCATTGCTCGCGCAAAAGCCAAAAAAGCGGCTAAAGCATTAGAAGACGCTGAGCAGTCCGTGAGTGAAGAGCCACAAACTGATGCCCCTGTTGATGACAAAAAAGCAGCAGTAACGGCGGCCATTGCTCGTGCAAAAGCCAAAAAAGCAGCTAAAGCATTAGAAGAAACCGAGCAAACCGTGAGTGAAGAGCCACAAAGCGCGGCATCCGTTGATGATAAAAAAGTAGCGGTAGCTGCGGCCATAGCTCGTGCTAAAGCTAAAAAAGCGGCTAAAGCACTAGAAGATACCGAACAAACTCAGCCCCAAGAGCTACAAGTTGATAGCGCAGCACCTAAGAGTGCAGAAAGTAACACCGATGACTCATCAGTTCTTATTAACGCAGATAAACCTAAATCAGCCGACGATAAGAAAAAAGCCGCCGTGGCTGCTGCAATTGCGAGAGCAAAAGCTAAAAAGTTACAAAAAGAAGGAAATAATCAGTCATGAAATTAACCATGGCCAGTTCGCCGCATAATCACAGCCATAAATCGTTAACGCGATTAATGCTTAGCGTTATTGCTGCGTGTATTCCTGGGCTAATTGCTCAAGTTTTCTTTTTTGGAACCGGTGTACTTATTCAACTGGTGCTCGCGCTTGTTGCTGTAAGCGTATTTGAAGCTGCAATAATGCTAATACGAAAGCGCCCTGTTTGGCCTGCATTAAGTGATGGCAGTGCGTGGCTTACTGCCGTGTTATTGGCACTGAGTATTCCACCACTTGCCCCTTGGTGGATAATCGTTATTGGCTGTTTATTTTCTATTGTTATAGTTAAACAGCTTTATGGCGGCCTTGGGTTTAACTTATTCAATCCAGCAATGGCGGCTTATGTACTGCTTTTAGTTTCGTTTCCGGTACAAATGACCGCATGGTTGCCTGTTACCGATTTAATAAATACGCCAATAGGCTTTGCTGATCAGCTAAGGCTAATATTCACCGATTTTACGGCCTCTGGGTTTAGCCTTGATCAAGTACGTGCAGGGGTTGATGGCCTAACAATGGCAACACCGCTGGATACTGTTAAAACAGACATAGCACACGGTTTAACCGTTACCGAAAGCATGCAAAAGCCATTATTTAACGAATGGGCTGGCCTTGGCTGGGTGTGGGTTAACTTAGGCTTTTTGGTGGGTGGTTTATACTTATTAAAAGCAAAAATAATTAACTGGCATATTCCTGTAAGTTTTATCGCAAGTTTAGCTGTATGTAGTGCTATTGGTTATATCGCATCACCTGGTACAGAGCCGGGCACCCTATTTCACTTATTAAGTGGTGCCACTATGATGGGGGCCTTTTTTATAGCAACCGATCCGGTATCTGCAGCAACAACTAACAAAGGGCGCTTAATTTATGGCGCGCTAATTGGCTTACTAATTTATTTAATTCGTACCTTTGGTGGTTTTCCTGATGCCATCGCATTTAGCGTATTATTGATTAATATTGCAGTGCCGCTAATCGACTACTACACACAGCCACGTACTTATGGCCATGGAGCAGTAAAATGATCATTTCGTCAATGGCTAAAAATGGTGCTATTTTAACTGCGTTTGCTTTAGCAACAACGGGCTTAGTTGCCTCTATCAACGCGCTTACTGCCGATAAAATTGCAGAGCAAGAACAACTGCAACTTACTGCGCAGCTACAAGAAGTGCTCGACCCAAAATCGTACGACAATCAATTATCACAAGATTGCGTAATTATTACTGACGAAAAACTAGGCCCACACGCAAACCAAGTAATTTACCGTGCTCGTAAAAACAATAAACCAGTCGCTGTTGTTATTAGGCATGTTACGCCAAACGGCTACAGTGGCGATATTAACTTATTAACAGCTGTATTGAGCGACGGCACTATTGCTGGCGTGCGTACGACTAAACACGAAGAAACCCCTGGTTTAGGCGACAAAGTAGAAGTTAAAAAATCACTTTGGATCACAACATTTAAAAGCTTAACGGTTGAAGGCGAAGAAGACGCTCGCTGGGCTGTAAAAAAAGATGGCGGCCAGTTTGATCAATTTACAGGCGCGACCATAACGCCACGTGCTGTTGTGGGCTCTGTAAAAAATGCCGTATTGTTCGCACAAACTAATTTTGATGATATTTTTGCAGCACCTAATGCCGAATGTTTGGAGGTAGCTAAATGAGTGAGTTAAAAACATTATACAAAGAAGGTGTGTGGGTAAATAACCCTGCCCTTGTACAGCTTTTAGGTTTATGTCCACTGCTTGCCGTTACCTCAACTGTAACAAATGCCTTAGGTTTAGGCTTAGCAACTTTACTCGTACTAATAGGATCAAATGTTACCGTATCAATTGTGCGTAACTGGGTGCCAAAAGATATTCGTATACCTGTATTTGTAATGATCATCGCGGGCTTTGTAACAATAGTTCAATTACTTATGAACGCTTATACCTTTGGTTTATATCAATCATTAGGAATTTTTATTCCGTTGATTGTAACTAACTGCGCCATTATTGGCCGCGCCGAAGCTTACGCCTCTAAAAACCCTGTTCATTTATCAGCATTTGACGGCTTAATGATGGGTTTAGGCTTTATGGCTGTACTGTTAGTATTAGGTACTATGCGCGAACTAATCGGCCAAGGTACGCTGTTTGACGGTGCCGACTTATTACTTGGCCCATGGGCACAGAGCTTGCGCATAGAAGTATTTAATTTTGATAATCAATTTTTACTGGCAATTTTACCACCGGGTGCCTTTTTAGGGCTTGGGCTACTTATTGCTGCAAAAAACGTAATTGACGCACAAATAAAATCAAAACAAGTTGCACCGCCAGAGGCTGAAAAAGCTCCTCGAGCACGTGTTACTAGCTTAACTTAAGGGGAAAACGTATTAGAGCAACAATTAGCACTAATACGTTTTAAGTTGCATGAATAAAGAAAAACGTCACCAAATACTGTCGCGCCTGCGCGAAGATAATCCGCACCCAGTTACAGAGCTTGAATATTCAAGCCCGTTTGAGTTGCTAGTAGCAGTAACTCTTTCAGCGCAAGCAACCGATGTAGGTGTGAATAAAGCCACTCGAAAGTTGTTCCCTGTTGCTAATACACCCCAAGCCATTTTAGATATTGGGCACGACACACTGCGTGATTATATAAAAACCATTGGCTTATTTAATTCTAAAGCTGCCAACGTGTACAAAATGTGCCAAATTTTGGTGGATGAACATAACAGCATCGTGCCAGAAAATCGTGAAGCGTTAGAGGCTCTACCAGGCGTTGGCCGTAAAACAGCTAATGTTGTACTCAATACCGCCTTTGGCTGGCCTGTAATAGCCGTAGATACACATATATTTCGTGTATCTAACCGTACCAAGCTTGCCATGGGTAAAGATGTTGTCGCTGTAGAACAAAAGCTTGAAAAGATTGTACCAAAAGAATTTAAAGTAGACGTTCACCATTGGCTAATACTACACGGGCGCTACACCTGCGTAGCACGTAAACCAAAGTGTGGCAGCTGTATTATTGAAGACTTATGTGAGTTTAAAGAAAAAACTGAATAGCCCCAAAAGCGCGGTAAGTAGTCGCGAGTTTACCTCGCGCAATGAAGCACAAGCCTCAAAACCCCAAAAAGCGCGGCATAAAGCCCCGCCTACAAATATAACACTCCCCTGTAGTCGCGAGTTTACCTCGCGCAATAAAGCACAAGCCTCAAAACCCCAAAAAGCGCGGCATAAAGCCCCGCCTACAAATATAACACCCCCTGTAGTCGCGAGTTTACCTCGCGCAACAAAGCACAAACCCCAAAAGCCGCGCCTATCAATCCATCTAGATAAAACATTTTATACGTGAGGGCATGTTAGTGAAATTGCACAATTATTAAAACATTATCAAAGTATTAATTTCACAAGTCTCACTCCTTTGGTTATGCTAGTGAGCATTATAAAATTTTATTGCGAAACCCTCTATGCTACCTCTACTTCGTATCTTGATAATTGAGCAAGACCCAGCCACTTTACAAGGGCTTTCAACTAATCTGTCAAAGACCATTCCTAACTTTGAGCGAGACGATATTCATATCGATATTATTGAATGCCTCGAGCTTAAACACGCGTTGGAACATGTAGAGGAAGATGGTGATATTCAAGCCGTGGTTCTAAGCTGGGATATGCACAACAAAGTGGGTGAGCGGATGTATAGTCGCTTTATCGAGGATTTAAAGGCAATTCGTCTTGAGTTACCGGTTTATGTTATCGGCGACGACACCAAAGGGCTGGAAATCGTTAACGAATCAGAAGAAATCGAATCCTTCTTTTTTAAAGATGAAGTAATTTCTGACCCAGAAGCGATTTTAGGTTATATGATCAACGATTTTGACGATCGCTCTGAAACACCATTTTGGACCGCGTATCGTCGTTACGTCGGTGAAGCAAACGACTCTTGGCACACACCGGGTCATAGCGGTGGCTCCAGCTTTAGAAACTCACCTTACATCAAAGATTTTTATCAGTTTTACGGCCGCAATGTATTTGTTGGCGACCTGTCGGTTTCGGTAGACTCGCTAGGTTCATTGTCAGACAGCACCAATACCATTGGTCGCGCTCAAGAATCAGCTGCGGCGACATTTGAAGTTAAGCACACCTATTTTGTTACAAATGGTTCATCTACCTCAAATAAAATCATCTTGCAGACACTCCTGCGCAAGGGAGATAAAGTAATTGTCGACCGTAATTGCCATAAGTCAGTACACTATGGCATCTTGCAATCAGCTAGTTACCCCATTTATTTGGCGAGTATCTTAAATCCAAAATATGGCATTTTCGCGCCACCGTCGTTGGCCGACATCAAATTAGCAATTGAAAACAATACTGATGCTAAATTACTAGTGCTTACCGGTTGTACTTACGATGGCCTGCTTAGCGACCTAAAACAAGTCGTAGATTATGCTCATCAATATGGTATTAAAGTGTTTATAGATGAAGCCTGGTTTGCATACTCTTTGTTTCATCCTAGCTTTCGTCATTATTCTGCAATACATGCTGGGGCTGACTACATTACGCATTCGGCGCATAAAGTAGTATCGGCGTTTTCTCAAGCGTCTTATATTCATATTAACGACCCCGATTTTGATGCCGATTTCTTTCGAGAGATTTATAGTATCTACGCTAGTACATCGCCTAAATATCAGCTTATTGCATCGCTTGACGTGTGCCAAAAGCAATTAGAGATGGAAGGCTACAAGTTGCTCAATGCGCTGCTAAATCATGTTGAGGAGTTTAAACAACAGATGGCCTCGCTTAAGCAAATTAAAGTATTAGCTAAGCAAGACTTTATGGAAATATTCCCGCATTTTAGTGGTGATAATATGGGTCACGATCCATTAAAGATCCTTATTGATATTAGTGAGCTACCTTACTCATTAAAAGATATTCATAAATACTTACTGGATGAAATTGGGCTAGAGATAGAAAAATACACACACAGCACCATTTTAGTTTTACTCACGCTTGGCGGCACGCGCTCAAAAATAATTCGTTTGTACAATGCGTTGAAAAAGCTAGACAGCGGTAAGGTAAAACTATCGAAATCGACGCGCAGAGCTCGCTTGCCTGAAAATTTACCAGCCATCGACTTGGCGTGTATTCCAAGCGATGCTTTTTATGGCGACCGCGAATCTGTGCCTATTAGCAAAAGTAACAATCGCATTTGTGCCGGTTTAGTTACTCCATATCCACCGGGCATTCCGCTTTTAGTACCGGGCCAGCATATTACTAATGATCATATCGAATATTTGCAAGAGTTGGCAAGCCAAGGGCTAACAATTCAAGGCAGTTTCGATGGTGAAATTTATGTTCTTAAGGGAAAAGTTAAAAAATAAAGGTATTGGTTTAATACTATCGCGAGCATTATTACTGGCGGTAGTATCGTAAGATATTGCCGCTGTAACATTGAAGGTTTGTGTGAGTTTGAAGCTCAAACGGGCTAGATTTTTTGTTTGCTTTGGGCTGTGAGTTCAGCCACTCGACAACATAAAATGTTGATGATAATTGGCAAGGTATTTTACTGTGTCGGATGGCGCTTCGCTTATCCGTCCTACACTGGCACATACCAGTCTACATAACTAATCTAACTTGAATTATAAACATGAAAAAAGGCGGTAAAACCGCCTTTTTAATGTTTATAATATTTTAACTATTATTACAGCTTGTAGCTTAAGCCTAAGAATAAGCGTGGGCCGTAGTCATTCACTTCACCTAGGTTACCTTCAACAAAGAAATCTTGTGATTTAGGTGCGCTGAACAAGTTAATTGCTTCTGCTTTAACTCTGAAGTGCTCATCAATTTTGTATGATGCGCGCATTTCCCATACGCCTACGCCATCAACATAACGAAGTCGAGTACCATTTGTAGTATACGGTTGAAAATACTCACTACGATATTTGTAAATAACAGCAGTATCAAATCCACCAATTTGGTAGTAGAGCTGGCTGCTAAATACATGCTTAGAGAAACCAGGCACTGAGGCCGACTCAATAATACCATCAGTTAATTGTGTAGTATTACCATCTACGTCAGTCTCAAACGTATCGCCGTATAAGCTATCTTGGAACTCAAAATCAGTGTCTGCATAGTTGTAACCAAATTTCATACCGATGCCGTTATCCCAGCGGTAAGAAAATGAAGCTTCAAGACCTAGTATTTCACTGTCTTCATCTGATGTAACAGAGTTAGTAATTGGTAATGAAACAGTTTCACCGGCAACAGTAAAATCTTCAATTACTGTTTGTTGTTGAAAACCACCGTTGAACTGTTTGTAGTATAAGCTTAACGCTAAGATTGAATCTTCGTTAGGGTACCATTCAAACGCAGCATCGTAGTTCCACGACATAAGCGGTTGAGTGTCTGGATTACCAGAACCATTTACACCCACTAATAAATCGCTGATTGATGTTGCTGTACCTTCTGTATCTTCTTGGAATGTACGGCTGTAACCTAAATCAGATGGATCTGCGCGTGACATACCACGGTATATACTTGCACGGAATAAAATATCTTCACTGTAGTCAATAACTAGGTTAAAACTTGGTAAATACTTCGTGTAGTCACCACCGCTTTTTATTTTATCCAATGAACCATTATCAGATTCAACCAGAGAAAGTACACCGGTGTCGCTTGTTACTACGTCAAAGCTATTTCTAAAGCCAATCGAAGTTACTTCTGTGTCTACAATACGAAGACCAAAGTTACCGCGAATGAATTTACCAAACATTTCAGTATCGTAATTCGCCATTAAGTACACTGATGTTGTTTTTTCTGTTACATCAATTGTACCTGCATTTTCATATTCAACTTCTGGGTAAGCAAACACACCATCAGCGTTAGAACCAGCTACAGCTTGTGAGAAACATACGTTGTCGTATGTAGCCCATGATGAACCTGTACCGCTATCTACAACGTTACCGTCACTATCGACATTTGTTACAATATCCCCATCAGATACGCTTGATAAAAAGCCTGATTCCGGAAAGTCAATTTGACAACCTTGTAATACGTCAAGTGCTTCAGTGCCTGAGTCTAGCGTGTATTCATTTCGTGAACCATTACCTTGGCTACCACCATACTGTAGAAAGGTCATTTCAGATGTTCTAATACCACCTTGAATACTGGTGAAAACATTACCATCTAGAATATAGTCAAAATCTAAGCGCGCTGAAATAACTTCGTTTTCACGAACATTTTCACGGTCAAGTCGTGTTCTTAAGCTATCTGTAAAGTTTGAAATATCTGTTACGTCAAAATCTGTTAATGTGAAATGAGGGATTTCATC
Organism: Pseudoalteromonas sp. SWXJ133; assembly: GCF_015864365.1. Taxonomy (NCBI): domain Bacteria; kingdom Pseudomonadati; phylum Pseudomonadota; class Gammaproteobacteria; order Alteromonadales; family Pseudoalteromonadaceae; genus Pseudoalteromonas; species Pseudoalteromonas sp. SWXJ133. The sequence continues at coordinate 15,592 of NZ_JADYXJ010000014.1, read as the reverse complement.
ACCCATATCCCAAGAAAAGAAATTTCGGTCTGATGTTCTACCACGGTTAGATATTTGAAGTTCTTCGCGTTCTGTTTTTGAGTACGCTAAATCTAAATCAACAGTTAATCTATCAGTAACTGTATGTTCTATATTTATGCCATAACCTTGATAGTTTTCTTCACGAGAGAATTGCTCACCCGCTGATTCAATACGCTCTTCACCTTCCCAATGTAATATACCGCCTACATCGTTAGTTACAAGTGTTGGACCGGTTACACCTGGTGTAGCACGTTTTTGTAAAAAGATTAAATCGTGGCGTGCTTCTTGTTGTGTTCTATCTGAAATTTGTGCATCAATGTTGACATCCCAATCAGCTGACGGCTGGTACTGCAGTGCAAAAAACATTGCATCACGCTCATCTGATGTCTCGTTTTGGCGGTAACTACGGCTACTGCCAGTCCAAGCATAAGGAGTACCATCACTTACTGCTTTACCCGTTTCAGGATCAATTTCTGTATCGTAACCTTGGTTGCTACTACCACTAACTTGATCTTCACAGTCGCCTGCGCTGCTACGATAAAAACCTTCGTTGGTATTATTAGGATCGTTTAAACACGCCCATAGTGAAGAACCAGATGGGCTAGAGCTTCTGTATTCAGCTTCTGGTTGACTAATTTCTTGGCGCTGTACACCAAACGACACACCAACGGCTTGGCCATTATCAAATTCAAACTGATCAACATAACTAAACGTGCCACGGTAACCCGCGTCACTTTGAAGCGAGTTATCTACGTTACCTTCGTCTGGGTTGTAATTTAATTTAACTTCAGCTGATACGCGTTGTTTGCCAAAATCAAGTGGAGTTATAGTTTCAAGTGCAATAACACCTGCAACGCCACCTTCAATCATTGACGCATCTTGCGTTTTATAAATTGCTACTTTTTTTACAAGTTCAGAAGGGAACTGTGAAAAGTTAACTGAGCGGTCACCACTACCATTGGTCGCTTCACGGCCATTGATGTGAGTTGCACTTAAAAATGGCCCAAGACCACGAATAGTAATTTCTGTTGCGCCACCATTTTCACGGTGAGATGCAGCACCTGTAATTGATTCAAGTGCTTCACCGATAGAAAGTGCTGGTAAATCACCAATGTCTTCTGATGATAAGCCATCAACAACGGTTGTTGACTCGCGCTTGATCGCTATTTGATCTTGTATAGTTCTACGGGTACCTGTAACGCTAATTATTTCAACGTCATCTTCAACCTCTGTCGCTTTTCCCTGATCTTCCTGTGCGCTTGCTGTGAATACGCAAGAACTTGTCATGCCTGCGATGACCGCTGTTCTTACCCATTTTGCAACTGGACGCATTGCAAACTGCCCTGTTGTAGAGTTATTACTATCTAGTGACTTCAACGACATTTGAATTCTCCGCTGGTTGTTGTTGTGTGATTTTAGTGTGTTAGCTTGTTATGCTGATGTTTATTTTATGTGACCTTTGACATTAATATACTTAAACGCAGCACGATGATCAACCAATTTGAGATTTAAATGTTACCAACAGGTATACCAATTGCCACTTAACGGCTTTACCATGATGTAAGATAGGTTTAAAGCGAAGAATACTAATAATTAAGAACAAGGAATGATTAGTAAAATTAAATCAAATAAAACTAAGTACTCGGAGCTAATAACACCCAAGTTTGAAGGATTGATTAATGCTGTTACTTAATAGGTTTTTAAGAAATTAGGTTCTGATACCGATTGAGTGAGGGAAGTGGATATTAGAAATGCGTTAAATAAATTGTTAAAAAGTAGGGGCTATTATCTTGCCCCCTACTTTATTTATATACTAAGTGATGCTTTATAACATAGCTTTATTATAAAACTCTACAGGCTCATTTGAGCCCAAAGCAACAGGCACACGTTGATGCAAGCTAGTTGGCGCAATATCTAAAATACGCGTTCCTCTAGAGGTTGCTTTACCACCTGCGTTTTCAACTAAAAGCGCTAACGGGTTTGCTTCATAAAGCAGTCTTATTTTTCCGTTATCGTTACCACTGCGTTTATCTTGCGGATACAAAAATAACCCGCCTCGGCATAATATACGATGAACGTCGCCTACCATCGCTGCATTCCAACGCATTGAGCTTTTTTCAAAGCTTTCACAGGTGTAAAGCAATTTATCAAAATACACTTGTGTCGGTTCGTCCCAATAACGGTAGTTAGCCATATTAACGGCAAATTCACGACTCTGCTCTGGCACACTCAACTGCTTATTTGTCAGTAGATAACCGCCATGCGTTGAGTCTAATGTATAACAACGCGTTGGACCGCCAGTACTCATTACAAGTAATGATGAAGGGCCGTATAACACATAGCCTGCACATACTTGATTTACACCAGGCTGACTAAATTGCTCGTCGCTGTCGAAGGCAACATCATCACGGGCTAAGTAAATAGTAAATATAGTGCCTATTTGCCCATTAACATCAATATTAGAGGAGCCATCTAGTGGGTCAAAAGCAACAATAAACTTACCTTCAGGATGGCCACCTACCGCATGATCTTCTTCCTCTGATGCAACTGATCGAACGCTGCTGTCGTCAAGTAGTATGTCTTTAAGTAGTTGGTTTGCAATTACATCTAGCTTTTTTTGAACTTCACCTTGGATGTTTTCATTCAATGTTGAACCTAAAACACCGGCTAATTCACCTTGGCTTACTCGAAAAGCAATTTCTTTACTGGTCGCTAAAATTGTGCGAATAAGTAAAATAAGATCGGTATCTACACCGTCTTCTTTTAATACTGTATTTAGTCTTTTCATGCGCTATACCTATTTACACAATTTAGATCGTCAAAGCATTGCTCTAGTCTTGCAACCATACTTTGCTCTGAATGACGCAGCCATACGCGAGGGTCATAGTATTTTTTGTTTGGCTTATCATCCCCATCAGGATTACCAATTTGCTCTTGTAGGTATGCTTGGTTAACTTTGTAGTAGTCTAAAATACCTGTCCAACACGCCCACTGCGTATCGGTATCAATATTCATTTTAACTACACCATAAGTTAAAGACTCTGCAATTTTATCGTATTCAGAACCACTACCACCATGAAACACAAAGTTGATTGAGTTGCTTGGTAAATTAAATTTTTCTGATACGTAAGCTTGTGAATCTTTTAAAATAGTTGGCGTAAGAACAACGTTTCCTGGCTTATATACACCGTGAACATTGCCAAAAGACGCTGCAATTATAAAGTTAGGGCTAATACGACTTAAACGCTCATATGCAAATGCAACATCTTCAGGCTGAGTGTATAAAGAAGAGCTGTCTAGGTGTGAGTTATCAACACCGTCTTCTTCGCCGCCTGTACAGCCAAGCTCTATTTCTAGCGTCATCCCTATTTTTGCCATACGTGTTAAGTAACGTTCACAAATTTCAATATTTTCTTCTAGAGGCTCTTCTGAAAGATCAATCATATGTGAGCTAAACAATGGTTTGCCAGTCAGTTCAAAGTGTCTTTCACCTTCGTCAAGTAAACCATCAATCCAAGGTAGTAGCTTTTTAGCTGCATGATCAGTATGAAGCATCACTGCTACTTCATAATGTGCGGCAACCATATGTACGTATTTTGCAGCACTTACCGCCCCAAGCACCGCTGATTGTTGCTCTGGTAAAGATAGGCTCTTACCACAAAAAAACTGTGCTCCACCATTAGAAAGCTGAATAATAACGGGCGAGTTTTTCTTTTTAGCAGCTTCTAGCGTCGCATTTATAGATGTTGTACTAACAACATTTACTGCTGGCAACGCATATTGATTAGTACGCGCATGTTCATACACAGCACTTACTTCGTCGCCAACGATTACGCCTGGCAGTATTGTTGGAGCTAAATAATTCATTTATGAAATCCTTTCTATTTTAAAGCTTGGATACAAGAATCGGTAATTGCTTGCCAATTTTCTTGCTCAACCCATTCTTTTTTCGCTATCCAAGTACCGCCAACGGCGAATACATTATTTAATGAAAGGTAGTCTATTTTATTACTTTCGCTAACGCCACCTGTAGGGCAAAAACTTACTGATCTAAATACTGTTGAAACAGCTGATACAAAAGGTGCTCCACCAGCAAGCGATGCTGGGAATAATTTTTGCTCTTTAAAGCCATATTCAAGCGCCATTAAAATATCACCTGTGTTTGATACACCAGGAAGTACTGGTACATTACATTTAGCAAGTGCAGTAAGTAGCGCAGGAGAAACCGCTGGCGTTACAATAAAGTCAGAACCCGCTTCAAGTGCTTGCTCTAAAATGTCAGTATTTATGACTGTACCCGCACCTACTTTTAGCTCAGGCACTTGTGCTTTAATAGCTTTTAATGCCTCTATTGATGCCTCTGTTCTTAGTACTACTTCTACTAAAGTAAGGCCAGCGTTAGCCATAGCTTTCGCTATTTGAACACCTTGCTCTGGCGTATCAGCTTGAATTATAGGTAGCAGTGTTTGTCCTGACATAAGTTCAGAAAAGCGAGTCATAACGTTGTTCCTTTATAAAAAGTAATGCGGCCGAGGTATGGCGGCCTTTAATGTTTAATTATTTTGTTATACCAATTGCATTAAATTAATGAGCTATTATAGCGACAAGAAAATAGCTCAATAACAAGGCTAAAATTATGATACATAGTTGTTCTATATAAATAATTTTTAACGTAGTTAGTGAGTTATTTAATACGCTAAGGTGATCATGTTTTTAATAAAATTGGTATCAGATACCAGCTTCAACCATTGCTAGCTGAAATATATCTTTTGGAGCAATAGCGCCTGGCTGTTGTATAACAGCACCTGCTGCTTTTGCAGCAAGTTGTACAGCACTTGAAATTGATTTATCAGATAAACGAGCACCTAAATAAACACCGTTAAAGGCATCGCCTGCAGAGGTAGTATCTACAACGTTTGTTACCGGTATTATAGTGTGGCTTTGAAGCGTATCGCCCTCTTTTGTCACTACCGATTCAGGGCCATTTTTAACAATAATTTCTTCAATTTGGTAAGGTTTTAAATATTCAACAACCGCTTCTACGCTATGTACGTCATAAAGTGTTGTTAAATCTTCAACGCCTGGAAGGGTAATATCTGCAAGAGTAAAGGCTAAATGATACTGCTCTTTAGTTTCCTCTACACTATTCCACAAACGCGCTCTGTAGTTAGGATCAAAAACTATTTTAACCCCAGCATCTTTAAGCTGCTTTACCACTTTCCAAAATTGCTCACGTGCGCTTTCTTCAATTATTGCTAATGAAATTCCTGAAAAGAAAAACATATCACCTTGGCTAAGCTGCTCGAGTGCATCAGCATCTAAAAAATCAACAACCTTTTTAGCTGCAGAATCATTACGCCAATAAATAAAGCTACGCTCACCATGCTCATCTGTTTCTATGTAATACATGCCGGGTACTTTGGTATCGTGAGCAAATACGAGTTGTGTACTTATTTGTTCACTTTCAAAGCGCTCAAGCATTTTTTTACTTAAATTATCTTGTCCTAAAGCCGTAACAACCGAGGTAGTAACCTGCGGGAAGCAACGTTTTAAATACACTGCAGAATTATAAACATCGCCTGCAAATGATTGGTGAAGTGTAGCTGCGCTCATAGCTCTAAGCTCGACCATGCATTCACCGATAAAGTAAATATTTTTCATCTTGGAAGTTACCCTATGTAGTTAACTGCTATGCGCTTATACAGATTATGTTGGCATAGCAGTTATTATCTAGATTATTGAGGCTTTTTAAGAGGTTCTATTTTTGGAATTAAAATCCAAACAGCTGCCATTGCTATAATGGCTAAAGAAGCACCAATAACAAATGCTGGCGTGTAGTTACCATCAGCAGTAAGAATAGGCACTAGCGATGTAAGGCCTACAGCACCAAGCTTTGCCGCCATGCCAGAGAAACCTGATAATGTACCTACAGCTTTTTTGCCTAGTAAATCACTTGGTAGTGTTTGCACGTTACCAATTGCAGTTTGAAAACCAAATAAGATAACAGCCATGATTAGTACCGCAGTTGTTGGTCCACCTGGATTTGCCATTGCAAGTAACGCAGGTAGCATAATTAAACAACCCAGCGTAATAGTTAGCTTACGTGTTTTGTCTGTATTCCAGCCTGCTTTAAGTCGGTTTTGAGCCAATAAGCCACCAAACCATGCGCCAAACATTGCGCCAACATAAGGAACCCAACCGTATATACCAATAGATTTAACATCCATGCCATATACTTCGTTTAAGTAAATTGGAATCCAAAAAACAAATAACCACCAAATAGGGTCAATTGCAGCAGAGGCAATAATTACGCCCCAGCTTTGTTTACGAGAAAGTAGCTCGGCTGTAGATGGATTATATTCTTCTTCATCTTCGCAAGTTACATCACCATTATCATCAACACGTCTTTGACCTGTTAAGATGTATTCACGTTCTTGTGCAGTAAGCCAAGGATGAGAGCTAGGCGGCGCTTTAACTAAAATTAACCAAGGCACTAACCAAAGAAAACCTAATACACCGACAAAAACAAACACCATTTTCCAGCTAAAGTAGATAGTTAAGTATGCAATTAAAGGGATAGCAATAATGCCACCAATTGCAGCACCAGAGTTAAAAATACCCTGTGCTAAGGCGCGCTCTTTAGTAGGAAACCATTCAGCATTACCTTTAGCTGCGCCCGGCCAGTTACCGGCTTCTGCTACACCTAAGATTGCGCGAAAAATACTAAGGCTAAGTACACCTTGTGCAAATGCATGTGCAACGGTTGCAATAGACCAAACACCTATCGATAAAACAAAACCGAAGCGTGTGCCTACCCAGTCAAATATTTTACCAAATATGGCTTGACCAAATGCATAAGCAAATACAAACACAATTGAAATATTAGCGTATATTTGTTTGCGTTCTAGCGCTGATTCATCAGGGAACAAATCTTCAACAATGTCCGGCCAAAGCACACTAAGTGCTTGACGGTCTATATAGTTAATAATGGTCGCTAGCGCAATTAGCGCTATAACCCACCAACGTAAGCCTTTAAGTTGCATAATTAATCCTCAAGAAAGTCTTCACGCGCTGGGCTAAAGGTATCAATCAGGATTCCACCTGTTGGACAGGTAGCACCATGATCAGCAAATGGAGGGATTAAGCAGCTATCACCCGGTTTTAAGATTTTAGTTACGCCATCAATGTTAAAGTGAAACTCACCTTCAACAACATACGTTACTTGAGAATGTCTGTGAGCATGGTTATAACCAATAGCCCCTTTCTCAAACCAAATTTTAACGGCCATTAGCTCTTCGTTATAACCTAGCATTTGACGTTTTAGACCATTTCCTAAATCTTCAATTTCGGTCTCGCTGCCAAATGAAAAGTTTGCGCTTTGCTTTTGCATCCTGTTTACTCCTGATTATTGTTCATCATATAAACGCCTAATCGGCCATTTAAAGTGAACTCTTTATTTTGATAATTGAATGTATTTTTAGCTGAGGTTGGTGCTTTATTAATAGCCACTAAATATGACTTGCCTTTAATATCAAGTTCAACAAGTGTTAAATCGCCCTGCTGACTATATTCAAGCTTTGTAACTCTACTAACAGCTTCTAACGTATATTCTTTACTTGGATTGTATTCACCGTGAGGCTCTAATACAGATATAAATTTATGATGCTTTTGACCCTCAACACGACGAATAAAACCGTTTTCGTTGCGTAAGTTAAAATCAGGGTCGTTTGCGCCTATTTGAGTAAACAAGAAAGACTCATCACCTTTAACCAAACTCGTTTGCGTATAAAAGCGACCATTTTCGTTTAACCACGTTACTTTAGCTAAACCACTTTGAGGTTGCGCTTGAGCTTTAAGCCATAGATGCTGGTAGCCATTTTTAGTACCTAATGCAGACAGTTGTGTTGCATTCGCTTTTAGCTCAAAGCTGGTATCTATAAGCTGACCTTTATAATGCAAAGGCAAATCAAGCTGATGTGCTTTATTTGCTGCAACATCAAATATATCAAGTGCAACTGTGCTTTGTAGTTCAGGTAAGTTAATAAGTGCAAGCGTACGCTCAAGATCAACGCCTTTATAAGCTGTGCTTATTTCGCCGCTTGAAACCGTGCCGTATTCATTCGTTTCGAAAAAGTTAAGTGTAGGGTAATTACTATTTCCTACTTCAACATTTGCATTAAAATGCGTTGTTTCGTCAACCACTACCGTATTGTGCGCAACAGTGTGTTTAGCGTAAGTTTCGTTTTCAGGTAAATAACGACCGCCGTATTTAGCTTCTACATTTAAAAAACGTGCTGCGCCATAATCAGATACAATTTCATTACCGTGATCGTAAAACTGCCATGTTAGTTTATCAAAATGACCGTGACCTAAGCCTTGTGCAGCAGGTTTAAATAGTAGAGCTTGATCGCCACCTACCTGCGTTCTCATTACAACTAAAGCACCTTGATTTCCGTCATTACCATCGCCGAAGGCAACAGATTTAAACGAATAAGGTTTTGCCATGTTGTTATCAAGTGCTTGAGCTACTTTTAGCCCATCACCAGAGAGAATTATTTGGTCTTGTTGCTTGGCAATATCTAAATAACCTGCATCGTTGGTTAAGCCATACGCTGCCGTTACCCCATTTACTAACTCAATGGTATCGATACCTTTACTTTTTATTGCATCGTTAATTGGGAAAAACAAACCGTTGTAGCTAAGTTGAATCGTCGTATCAATCGCTTTTAATAATATGCCATCGCGATATTCAAATATTTTTCGTTGTGGTTCGTTGTTTTCAATCGCTTTAGCAAATGTTACAAAAGGTAGTAGTGCAAAGCGTTGATAGTAAGGGCCTTCGTTATAGTAACCTTGTGGTGAAAACAGCATTTCTAGCTGCTTAATAAAGCCACCCTTACCCGACTTTTCTAAATCGTATAATGATTTTTCTACCCACTCAGGTTCACCTAATACATACCCTGCCATGCCAACACCCGCTGTTGCCCATGTTCCATGATTATGTACTTTATTAAATGTAGACGGTTGGCCTACTGATGTGAACAACGAAACAGGACGTAGTAAGTCATTTTCGATTGTTTTAATGTTATCGGCATTTAACGAGTCATGAATTAGATCATAAGCTTGTATTGTGTAAACAAGCCACATTGCTTCATTTAGGCTTTGCCAAAAAAACTTACCTGGATTTTGCGAGTCCATTTTACGTTTTGGATGCAGACCAAGCGTTGGGTATAATTTTGCGTACTCAAGCAACATATCACGTACATAGTTTGCGTATTTATCATCTTGGCTTAATTGATAAATAATGCCTGCGTTATACATAAGCTGATAATTTTTTTTGTGGCGTTCATGTGTATAACCACCACCACCATCTTTTGGTACAGGTACCGCAATTGGTTGAGCTATTTGTTCGTCTACTTGCGCTTTTAATAGCTCAAACGCAGTAGAAAATTTACCTTCGCTGCCTATTGCTTGGCGCATATGACTTACGTCATCAGTAGTAATTACTAAGTTTGGGTGCGCTGCATGCGCACCCAATGATGTAAGTAATGTAAGTGCTGCTACAGCCGCTATTTTAAAACGTGTTTGGCATTTTAATAAGTACATAGTATTTACCCTGCCTTATTTAAAATGTTGTTATTTTTTAATACTGCTGTATGTGGGCCTTTTACTCTTAGCTCTTTAACGCTTGGTGCTTTAGTTGCATCAAATGTATTATCTGAGATTTCAGTTTTAGGCTCGCCTACTGTGTGCTCTACAACAATAGGAGCAGATTTAACAAATTTATTATCTTTGATATTAGTAACCTGAACACCGTGAACATAAATGCTCGCTTGCTCTTTGTTACGCTTACCAAGGCCAACGTTATTAAGCGTGTTATTTGTCATTTCAAAATGAGGGCCAAATGTACTTTCATCACTGCCACCACGGTAAAGCTTAAGTACACCACCTTGCACATCTTTAAATGTATTATTATTTACAATAACGTATTCCGCGTTATAAACACCTAAGTCTTCAATTTCAGTATTTAGACGTAAAATGTCACCTGTTACTGTATTAAAGGTATTACCTGTAACAATAATTTCGTCAGCCATTGCACCTTTACCAGTGATAAAGAAATGGAATGAATGATTAATATCTAAAGCATTTAACTCTGAGTTGGTCATTACAAAGCGGTAGTTATCAACCATACCCCATTTTTGCGTACGAACAATGCTGTTACCTATTGCATCTGGCGCGTTTTCACCTGAAATTGATAAACCATCTAGTTTTAAGCTGCCGCCATCATGTATTTCAAACAAGGTAGAGCGTTGAAAAGTAAGTTTAGACTTTGTGCTCTGCTTCGCTTTAATTGTCAACGTTTTATCAATTTTAACCAGTTTAGAAACATCATACTGGCCAGGCGCTAGTTCTAGAACATCACCCGACTCGGCATTATCAATAGCGTCTAGTAATGCACTTACATCAGCTTTAACAGAATGTGTCTTACCTGAATCAAAATCAACTAAAGCAGGTACTTTTGCATACCAGCTAACACCGGTATCTTCTTTTTTAAGTACTTTTAAATCACGCTTTGCACCTACATTTAAACTTTTAGATGTTGGGTAAAGTAGACCATTACTTGCTTTTTTAAGCATGATTTTTTCTTTTTTTACACCGTACGTTAGCTCAGAAAGTACTTTTGTATCAGCAATGTTGTTACTTAGTACCAGCCCGCTTACATCATCAAATGTTGTAAATGGCTGTTCACCATCTTGATTTATGATTAAGTTGTTTTTCATTACGCTATCTTTAGGTGCAGCGCTACGCTCAGCATCGCTACCAGCGGCAAGTTGAATATGACGCACATTTATAAATGTGTTGTTTTCAATTGTCGCATTTTCAACTTGGTGATAACGATTTATAGATGAATTTGGTACGCCGTTCATCACAGTAAAACCACTGCCAAAACGATACCCTGTTAGACCTTGTAGGTAGTTATTTCTTACAATTTGATCTTTATTGATAACGCGAATACCACCTGTGTGGTCAACACCATTACCAATAAAAATATTTTCTTCTATAAGGTTACCGTTACCATGGCGCAGCGTTAATGTACCGCGCGCTTCATAAAATACGTTATTGCGAAGGATGTTTTTACCTGACTTAACCGACACAATTTCTACTTCACCATTGGTGCGTTCAAAATAGTTATTTTCTACCAATGTATGCGAATCAGTTAATGAGTAATGGCTGGTGCCAATACGTAGGGTTTCACCACCGTTCGAACCAAAAGTAGGACGGTAGCCGAAATAGTTGTTGTCTATGCGGTGATAGTTTTCCTGACTTGCTTGAGTGTTTAAACGAACAGCAACTGTCACACCTTTATTTCGTTTGCCAACTAAATGGCTATGATCAAAGCGGTTATGTTGTCCATATAATGCAACCCAATAATCAGACTCTCGTTTGTCTGGATTACTGTAATTATCGATTACTGTTTGAGTAACTCGTGAATTGTAGGCTAATTCATTTTTATTTTTACGAAACTCTATTACAGCTGAGCTCGGTGTGTAGCCGTCTTTAAATACTAAACCTGAGGCTTCAAGGTATTTACCTGCAAGTCTTAGGTTCGATTGACCCGATAAAATTACTTTACCGTTAGTTTCAGCGGTCAATAAAATAGGAGAGTTTTTTGTACCTTGGCCTTCAAGTAGGATTTCGAAGTCAGACCAAGTACCATTTTTAAGTACTACTTTGTCGCCAGCAACTAGATTAGCTGCGATATCATTAAAAGCTTGTTTACTTTCTACAAAATAATCTTTGGCCGCTATTTGTGTGGATATGCAACCGATGAGAACTAGACTAAGCTTTATTGTGTTAATCAAACGCATAGTTAACTCTTTTTCGTTGTGACTGAAAGTAGTGCTTCATCAGAATTTAAAAAAGCTGACATTGCACAAAGACTTTAGTCAATTGGTGTCATGTGTGTTAAAGCGCCTTAAGCCAAAAGCTTAAAGCGCTCAATAAGGTCGAGAAGTATTACTTTTCTAGCTTTTTGAAGTAATCAAAAATTTCAGGAACGTTACCTTGACCCATACCAGCGTCAAACGCTGCTTGTAGGTTAGCTGATGAACCTTCAGCGATTTTTGATTCAGTACCTAGGTCTTCTACCATTTGTAGGAAGTAGCCTAAATCTTTGTTTGCATTAGCAATCGAGAAACCAAGGTCGCTAACATTATCAACTGCATAGTTTTTACAAAATTGCATAAACGGTGAATTAGATGGACCAGTCGACATGATGTCAAAAAGTTGTTGACGGTCAACACCAGCAAGCTCTGCAACTGCAAATGCTTGTGACATAGCACACACTGTAGTCATGCCCATGAAGTTGTTGATAAGCTTAGTTGTATGACCTGCACCTAGCTCGCCAAGATGGAAAACGTTTTCACCTTGATCTTCTAGTACTGGTTTAACTTTATTGAATGTATCAATATCGCCTGCAGCCATGATGTTTAAAAGGCCGTCTTTAGCATGTGCTGGTGTACGACCAAGAGGAGCATCAATCATGCCTGCGCCTTTAGCTGCTAAATCAGCACCAATTTTTTTAGTAGATGATGGAATAGAAGTACCAAAATCAACTAGTACTGCACCTTCTTTAATACCCGCTAGGATACCGTCTTCTGCATAAATGATTTTTTCTACAACGGCAGAAGTTGTAAGACAAAACATAACAATATCTGAACCTTCAGCTAGCTCTTTAGCAGTGCTTGCTGTTTTTGCGCCTCTAGCGACACATGCTGCAACCGCATCTTTGCTAAGGTCCATAACAATTAGCTCATAGCCTTTGTTTTGTAAATTTTCGGCCATGTTGCCGCCCATTAAGCCTAAGCCGATGAAACCGATGACTGGTTTTGACATGAATAACTCCTAAATATGTGGCGCATACTTTTATAAGAACAAGTAAAATCTACTTTAAAATACGCTGTGTCTTTGTTTCAATTTGTAGAGTAACTTTAAGCTTGAGTTATTTATAAATTAACCTGTGCAAAACGTAACTCTGATTAATTACCAATACATTGTATTCACTCAAACCAAGCAACTTACCAATTGGTATGCAAAAACTGTATTACCATACGCCTTTTTTGTCAACCAATAAGTTAACCAAGTAAATCCCATATTTTTACAAATTACATACAAATAAATTTAATATCAATTAAAAACAAACAGTTAGATATCACAAACCCAATCAGGCATAGGTTAACTTTTGTTGAACAATCAGTAACTTTTTTTATACTAATAGGTTGACCAATAATTGAGTGTTCTTTATTTAAATATGCAAAATTCAATAAAATGGTTCATTAATTGGTAATTTACAATTGATGTTATTGGTAAAATTATAAGGATCATACGTCAACAGCTTCCAACTCTAAATGGTATTGAGGTTGTGATTTGTACGTAACGCCTACATATATGGCTAACACATATAAAAACCACAAAATGCGCTTAATAATAGCGCTTAGTTAAAAATATACTGAACTTTGAAAAATCACTAAAGGAACTGAATAATGCGTTTATTACATACTATGCTGCGTGTAGCGGATTTAGACAAATCAATTGCTTTTTATACTGAAGTATTAGGTATGAAGGAATTACGCAGAGCTGATAACAGTGAATACAGATACACTCTTGCCTTTATTGGATATGGCGACGAAGCAGATAATACAGTATTAGAGTTAACTTATAACTGGGACGAGGATAGCTACGACCTGGGTAATGGATATGGTCATATTGCCATTGAGTTTGATGATATTTACAAGGCCTGTGCTGATATTAGAGCAGCCGGTGGTAATGTTAGTCGTGAACCTGGACCAGTAAAAGGCGGCACTACTGAAATTGCTTTTGTAAAAGACCCTGATGGTTATTCAATAGAACTTATTCAGAAAAAAGATGACATGAGTAAATTTTAAATTACTTAACAACTAGTTCAAGTTATAACAATTTGCTTAATGCCAATCTGCTTATATATGGGGTCTATTTAACGTTAAGAAAATTACGCTAGGACTAGGCAATAATTTTTGTATCTAGTTGTTCTAAATAAAAAATTTTTAACGACGTTATAGTGCAATTTAATTCGTTAAATTGATCAAAGATTTATGCTGGTTGGTATAACTATGGGGGGTTTAATTTTATAAATTGTTCAAATATTTATGCAGGTTGGTATTAAATAAAAAGGTGCTTTTCAGCACCTTTTTAACGCAACTGACTATCTTTACTGCCACGTCTATTAAACGATTTAGCGCTAGCATCATTACCTTCTATTGCAGCTTGGCATACAACACAGTAGCGCACTCCTGGTAACGCGAGCCTTCGTGCTTGTGGGATTTTCTCATCGCACTCATCACATAACTCTGCACTTGCGCCAGATATTAAATTGCTTCTTGCATACTGTACGGCGTCATTAACACTCGCATCAATTTGATCTTGAATTGCACCGTCTCGTGCCCATCCACTTGCCATAAATCCTCCTAATAAAGTTGGATGTTTAAATTTATGCTACCAAATAGAATCTTTATAAGTACTGAATGTTTTTGGATTTTTGGATTTTTGGATTTTTGGATTTTTGGATTTTTGGATTTTTGGATTTTTGGATTTTTGGATTTTTGGATTTTTGGATTTTTGGATTTTTGGATTTTTGGATTTTTGGATTTTTGGATTTTTGGATTTTTGGATTTTTGGATTTTTGGATTTTTGGATTTTTGGATTTTTGGATTTTTGGATTTTTGGATTTTTGGATTTTTGGATTTTTGGATTTTTGGATTTTTGGATTTTTGGATTTTTGGATTTTTGGATTTTTGGATTTTTGGATTTTTGGATTTTTGGATTTTTGGATTTTTGGATTTTTGGATTTTTGGATTTTTGGATTTTTGGATTTTTGGATTTTTGGATTTTTGGATTTTTGGATTTTTGGATTTTTGGATTTTTGGATTTTTGGATTTTTGGATTTTTGGATTTTTGGATTTTTGGATTTTTGGATTTTTGGATTTTTGGATTTTTGGATTTTTGGATTTTTGGATTTTTGGATTTTTGGATTTTTGGATTTTTGGATTTTTGGATTTTTGGATTTTTGGATTTTTGGATTTTTGGATTTTTGGATTTTTGGATTTTTGGATTTTTGGATTTTTGGATTTTTGGATTTTTGGATTTTTGGATTTTTGGATTTTTGGATTTTTGGATTTTTGGATTTTTGGATTTTTGGATTTTTGGATTTTTGGATTTTTGGATTTTTGGATTTTTGGATTTTTGGATTTTTGGATTTTTGGATTTTTGGATTTTTGGATTTTTGGATTTTTGGATTTTTGGATTTTTGGATTTTTGGATTTTTGGATTTTTGGATTTTTGGATTTTTGGATTTTTGGATTTTTGGATTTTTGGATTTTATCTTAATAACACTACACTTCCCTATTAAAAAACAAGTAAGTGGCGTCCCCAAGGGGATTCGAACCCCTGTTACCGCCGTGAAAGGGCGGTGTCCTAGGCCTCTAGACGATGGGGACACATAAATGTGTCACTAGGACAACTGAATTTTTAGACT